>CAYFLE010000085.1:0-6604 GCA_964343645.1 uncultured Chitinophaga sp.
GTTCAGTATAAAATTGTGAGAAGAAAAATCTTATCTGAAGCAGACAAATGCATGGCTACCTGGCAAGTATTCGCAGCGGTCCGACTGAACCAACAAAACTTTATCGCCAACCTTCACTTCTACCAAAAAATACCCCCCCATAAAGTGGCATTTTTCTATGACCACCTCAATAGAATTAGAGGAAGCGGAAGAAAATTGAACCTGTTCGGGTCTTACATAAAATGGGAAAGAGTTTAGAGAGTTGTTATTTTTAAAAAGTTCAATAAGCGACAGCGGGTCTGTAGAGTCAATTCGAGTGTATTCACCTAACAATCCAGCCGTATATTCATCAATTGGTTTGGAATAGAGCTCCTGCGGTTTGCCTTCTTGGACAATTTGACCATTTTGCAGTAAGAAAAGATGATCTGCCCAAGATAAAAGATCAGCCCCATCATGAGAAACTAGAATTGTGGTGAGACCCATTTCCTGGGTAACCTTCTTCAAGACCTGCTTTATCGTTCTTTTATGCCCCGGGTCTAAGTTGGAAAAGGGTTCGTCTAATAACAAAAGTTGAGGGGCCTTCAATAAAACACGAGCTAACGCTACCCGTTGCCTTTCACCCCCAGATAATGAAGTGGTTTTACGATTTAATAAGTGATCAATTTGGCAATAAGAAAAAATTTTGCCTTCTTCTACTTTCGTCAACGTAGAGGCCATTTCTAATTCCTCGATGACGCGGTAATTATTTCGTAACTCAAAATGCTGACTGAGGTATCCAATTTCAGCATGACCAGGCAATAATTTTTCATCTGGACCTAAAACCCTGGATTGATTTAAAAATACTGCGCCGCTATCTGCCTGTACTAGGCCAGCTATAATACGCAGTAAGGTAGTTTTGGAAGACCCAGTGGCCCCTGCAATTCCAAGTTGCGTTCCCCTCGCTAATGAAAAACTTAGTTCAGTTAAAACTGAAACCCCCTCATAGCTTTTACTTAGATTATTTACAGACAACCATGACATGGGTCAAAATTATCTGATCAGGCTTACATCTTAACCTTTTTCCATTTTTCTTGTTATAAAAAAATGCAACTCCATTACCACAAAACAGATCTGCAAACATGGGATCGTTTTCGCCGAGCTAATTTTATTAATTCCCTTAGCGGTTTTAAAAGCGTAAGCTTAATTGGAACGGTCAACAAATTAAACCAAACTAACCTAGCCGTTTTTAGCAATATTGTTCATCTTGGCGCAGATCCCGCCTTGATAGGCTTTATTAATCGACCAAAAGAAGCGGCTCCACACACCATTCAAAATATTGAGGAAACTGGCTTTTACACCATTAATCATATCCAAGAAGCTTTTTACAAAAAAGCACATCAAACAAGCGCAAAATATCCTGCAGCGCAAAGTGAATTTGAAGCAGTAGGCCTTACGCCTGTTTGGCGGGAATCAATTCCTTGCCCCTTTGTGGGGGAAAGCGTTATTCAATACGCGTTAACACTCGAGGAGATCATTCCTATTAAAAGAAATGGAACCTTCTTAGTGGTAGGAACTATCACGGATGTATTCATTGACCAAGATTCCGTGGAAGAAGATGGATTTATTGATCTACAAAAAGCGGGTAGCATTACTTCGTTGGGAATTGATGGTTATTATGCCACTGCTAAATTGGGTAGACTGCCCTATGCAAAAACTAGCTCACACGTGCATTGATATCCAATCCTTGCTCCTGTAAAACTCTTTTTGCAATTTCATATCCAGCATCCGCATGTCGAATTACTCCCATACCTGGATCATTCCTTAAAACACGCGCTAATCTAGCCGCTGCTTTATCTGTGCCATCCGCTACAATGACCATACCTGCGTGAATACTATATCCCATACCAACGCCTCCTCCATGATGAAGACTTACCCAACTAGCTCCGCCCGCTGTATTTACGAGCGCATTTAATATGGGCCAATCGGCTACTGCATCACTTCCATCTAACATAGATTCAGTTTCCCTATTGGGGCTAGCAACACTTCCTGTATCCAGATGATCACGACCAATTACGAGTGGAGCCTTGACTGCACCGGAACGAACTAGTTCATTAAAAGCCAAACCAGCTTTTTCTCGCTCTCCTTGACCCAACCAGCAAATTCTGGCGGGCAACCCTTGGAAAGCAATTTTTTCTTTTGCTAGCTGAATCCATCTGACTAACCCTTTATTATCAGGGAAAAGTGATAAAATCAATTCATCTGTTTTAGCAATATCAGCAGGATCTCCACTTAATGCCGCCCAACGAAAAGGACCCTTTCCCTCACAAAATAGTGGACGGATATAGGCTGGAACAAAACCCGGAAATGAGAAACAATCTATCAATGATGAACGATCAAATTTTTGTTGATGTTCTTTAGCTCTTGCTCGAATATTATTTCCGTAATCGAACGTAATTGCACCTCTTTTTTGCAATTCAATCATTAAACAAACATGCTGGTACATAGATGCATAAGAAAGCTCCGTGTAATGCGAAGGATCACTTGCTCGAAGTTGGAGGCTCTCTTGCTGTGAAATCGACGAAGGCCAATAACCAATTAAAGGATCATGTGCACTGGTTTGATCAGTCAATGTATCGGGTATAATATTTCTTTTGAGTAACGTAGTCAAAAGATCCACCGCATTGCACAACACACCTATACTCTTTGCTTGACCTTGTGCTTTTAATTGAACCGCCCGGTCAATTGCCGCATTAATATCCAAAAATTTTTCATCCAAATAACGCGTTTCAATCCGTTTATCTATACGCCACTCCTCTACTTCAGCAATTAATGCCACTCCTTCGTTCATTGTAATGGCAAGAGGTTGAGCTCCTCCCATTCCTCCCAAACCCGCTGTAACATTGAGTGTACCTTTTAAACTGCCTCCAAAATGCTTTTCTGCAATCGCAGCATACGTTTCATAGGTTCCTTGTACGATACCTTGTGAACCAATATAAATCCAACTTCCTGCTGTCATTTGGCCATACATCATAAGCCCTTTTTTCTCGAGCTCATCAAAATGTTGCCAATTAGCCCAATTAGGAACTAATTGAGAATTGCTAATCAATACACGGGGTGCGTCTTCATGTGTTTTTAAAATCGCAACTGGTTTACCACTTTGAATTAGTAAGGATTCGTCACTCTCCAAAATTTCTAATGCCTTTATGATTAAATGGAGTGCTTCCGCATTTCTAGCGGCCTTTCCTCTCCCTCCATAAACGATTAAATCTTCAGGCCTTTCTGCCACCGCTGGATCCAAATTATTGAGCAACATACGTAAGGCAGCCTCTTGCACCCATCCTTTACATCGAAGGGTATTCCCAATGGGTGTTTGCAAAGAAGTGGATTTAAACTGTGAAGTTTCCATTTACATTCAATTAGAACTACAAAAATACATATCTTGAAACGCAACTTCAACTCATGAGTGTACATATCAATGCCGCTCCAGGGGAAATAGCCCCCATCGTTTTAATGCCAGGCGATCCGCTAAGAGCACGTTTCATAGCGGAACGATATCTTGAGCAAGCAGCCCTAGTTAGTCAAACACGTAACGTCTTTTTTTATACAGGCACCTATCATGGAACCAAAATAACCGTAGGTGCCAGTGGTATGGGCTGTCCTTCTATTGGGATTTACTCCTATGAACTGTACACCGAATATAATGTGGATACAATTATTCGTGTAGGCACTTGCGGTGTGTACTCAAACAACTTAAAATTTTTTGATATTATCAATGTAGAAAAAGCTGCCAGCGAATCAACCTATGCAAAATTTGCTTGGGGATTTGAAGAAGAATTACAGATGAGCCAAGGAGGTGTTTTTGAAAAACTCAATCACGTTGCTGAACAATCAAATTTGCCCTTGGTAAAAGGGACCATTCACTCAACCGATGTGTTTTATAGTTCCAGTAAAAATAACCCAGTGCTGGTTGATAAATACAATTGCTTGGCAGCAGAAATGGAATCCTTTGCACTTTTTGCCAATGCAAGACAGCTGAAAAAGAAAGCGGGCTGTTTGTTGACCGTCACTGACATTATTCCCACTCACGAAAGGCTTTCTGCAAAAGAACGAGAAACGGCTTTAGCCCCTATGATACAATTGGCTCTTGAAACCGCCAAACAACTTAGCTAGCAGTCAAACTCGCTGAACCCGTCATTCAATGAGTGACCTACGTATTTATTGAGCTGATTTAACAAGGTATTATCTCGTACAATTTGAACCACGTTTTCAATATCAATGGACAAAACACGATCTTCTTTTGCAAAGGGAACAATGCTTCTGACATGCGCATGAAACTTTTCTAAAATCGGAGAACTTTTAAGCGGCCTTCTAAATTCAAGCGCTTGCGCCGCTAATAATAATTCAATAGACAAAATGTACTCCAAATTATTTAGCACCGTATTAAATTTTCTGGCACTGATACTGCCCATCGAAACATGATCCTCTTGGCCTAAAGATGTGGGAATACTATCGACACTTGCAGGAAAACAAAGTGTTTTATTTTCTGTCACTAATGCAGCAGTGGTATACTGCGGAATCATAAACCCGCTATTTAACCCAATATTCTCCATTAACAAGGTAGGCAATCCCCATTTTCCTTCTAATAAAAGATAAGAACGTCGATCACTAATATTCCCCATTTCTGCAGCCGCAAAACATGCATAGTCTAATGGCAATGCGAGTGGTTGACCATGAAAATTACCACCACTGATAGATTCCGTTTCAGCAATCAATACCGGATTATCAGTTACTGCATTCAATTCAATTTCCACCAACTGTTTTAGATGCAACCAGGCATTTCGGCTGGCGCCATGTACTTGTGGAATACAACGCAACGAATAAGGATCTTGCACGCGGTCACAGTTTGCATGACTTTTTACTATTTCTGACTCTGCTAACAATACTCGAAGCCTCTGTGCTACTAATTGGCTACCCGCAAAGGGGCGAAGCGCATGCAATCGTTTATCAAAGGGAGCAGGCGAACCCATTAATGCTTCCAAACTAATTGCTCCAATTAAATCAGCATATTCCAATAGCCGATTAAAACGGGCAATGCCCAAAATGCCATGCGATAAAATAAACTGTGTACCATTGATTAGTGCTAATCCCTCTTTAGGTCCTAAGGTTAACGGCGCCAGTCCTTTTTGTTGGAGGTAGATATCTGCTGTAACAATTTCATAGGCGCCCTCGGTATTTTTTATAGATAATGAACCTAATCCAATTAATGGCAAACACAAATGAGAAAGTGGTGCAAGGTCTCCAGAAGCACCCACACTCCCTTTTTCGGGAACAACCGGAATGGCATCTTGCTCAATAAACCACAAAAGGCGATATAATGTTTCCAACCGAATTCCACTATACCCTTTTGCCAAGGAGTGAACTTTCGTTACCAACATGAGCTTTGACAATTCTCTGGCAATTGGGCTTCCTACCCCCGCACTATGACTTTGAAGAATCTTATGTTGTAAAACACTAGTGTCTGCCGCTGATATTTTGGTTTGTGCTAATATGCCAAATCCTGTATTAATTCCATACACGGTTTTGTCTCCTTCCGCAAGTAAAGCAGCGTTTTTTTCGCTTGCTGAAATCTTGGCAATAGTTTGCTCAGACAATACCCCTTTCCGCTCCCCATTTGCTAATTGAAGTGCGTCAGCAATATGCATTTCATCATTTCCGTAATAAAAGGGATTCATTCGCAGACGAGTTTGTCCGCAAGCTAAAAAAAATTACCTTTGCGACTCGCATAGATTGCTACAAATTATAGCGGGATTTTGAGATTTAGTCTTTGCGAAACTTGACCCGGTAGCTCAGTTGAATAGAGCAACTGCCTTCTAAGCAGTAGGTCATTGGTTTGAATCCAATCCGGGTCACCCAACCTTCCAATAATTTGGGAGGTTTTTTTATTAAGAAGTTGGATTATTCTTCTTCCAGTCCAAATAAGCTGCAATAAAATTCACCAGTGCTCGTCTGTTCTCTAGCGATAATTTTTTCATGATGCGCAACTTGTGAGTAGAAAGTGTAGAGGGAGCAATTTTCATTTGCTGGGAAACTTCTTTCATTCGACTACCCCCACTTAAATGTTCTAACACTTGAATTTCTTTTGTAGAAAGAAGTTTCAGCTGGGTTTCAATATCTGTAAATACGTGCCCTTCGCTAATCATCCCCATGATAATAGAATTAGGCACATAAACTTGGTTGGATAAAATAGCTTGGATGGCCAAGGTCACATTCTCTTTTGTCTCATTTTTGGAAAAACTTGCTACGATTCCCTTGCGGTAAGCCTTTAAGATTTTACGATCCAGCTGCTCAGCAATTGCCACAACTTTGAGAGTGGGAAATGATTCTTTTAATTGTTTAAAGAGGGCATCACTAGCGACCCCTAAACAGTCCATATCCACAAACAAAAGTTCAAACTTACGTGTAGCCACGAAGTGCAAAATCGCCTCCACCTCCACAGGGCAAATAGTAGGATTTGTCAGCTGAGGTACTTCTTCCCTCATTAAAGAATGGATTCCTTCCACAAATATGAACGACCTTATAGCGTATAAGACTTGCATTTGTACGAATAAAGAAAAACTTGATTCATTGTTAAAACTAATTTTTAAAC
>CAYFLE010000086.1:0-6596 GCA_964343645.1 uncultured Chitinophaga sp.
ATTGTTGTAAAGGGAGACATAAATGAACTCATTAAAATTGCCAACCCCATATCCAATGCTATTAATGATCCAGCATTGACTTCGGTAAGTTTGCAAAATAAAGCCATTGCTACAAGTGGCAATTATAGAAGAGGAAATAGAATAAATGGAAAGTGGTATTCACACATAGTAGATCCTCGAACTGGAATACCTACGGAAGGAATTATCAGTGCTACAGTAATTGCTGATGACGGTGTTGAGGCGGGAGCACTTGCTACTGCGTTTAATGTCCTTTCAGTAAATGAAAGTGTAAAACTAGCCAGTCAGTTTGAACATACCGACTATTTAATCATTACAAATAAGGGAGAACACATTCAAAGCAAAGGTTGGTCTGCTTTCGAAATTGCATCTTCACCAAATTCGATTGTTCCAACTACGCAGGATAAAGACTGGAATACAGACTATCAAGTGGCTGTCAACGTCGCACTAGCTCAACAACCTGGCTTTGCCAAAAGACCTTTTTTGGCAATTTGGGTAGCAGATGCAGAAAACAAGCCAATCCGTACAGTAACAGTATGGTTTAATAAACAAAAATGGCTTAGAGATTTACGCTCTTGGTTCAACGCTTACAATGGAAATTTTACACCAGAATCCTTGGATCTTGGATCAGTAGCCAGTGCAACCCGGATGCCAGGTATGTATACAATCAATTGGGATGGAAAAGATGATAAAGGAAATTATGTGAAACAAGGGAACTATACAATCAATATTGAAGTAGCAAGAGAACATGGGACTTATCAACTAATGCAACAAGAAGTCAAGTGTGTAAAAAAAGCACAATCGTATACCCTGCAGGGGAATGTAGAAGTAACATCAGCTACTATAGATTACAAAAAGAAATAGTCCTACATGAAGTTTCATTTTTCCAGAATTTCGAGATGGTTACACATCTATCTCTCGATGATTAGTTTTTTTGTTGTTTTGTTTTTTTCTATCACTGGAATTACACTGAATCATGCTGAACTATTTCAGTCTTCTGTGATTAATAATACTACCTCGGGAAGTATTGATAGCACCTGGACCAATTCACCTGATTCCTTAACAATAGACAAGCTACGAATCAGCGAATATTTTAGAAATAAATTACATGCCCAGGGCGCAATCAACGATTTTCATATTGACCTTCATCAAATAAGCTTTGCCTTTAAAGGCCCAGGTTATGAAGCGAGTGTCATTATTAATAGAAAAAATGGAAAGTACCAATTTGATGAAACAAGTTATGGACTGATTGGCATGCTCAATGACTTGCATAAAGGGCGAGATACAGGTAGTGCCTGGGCTTGGTTCATTGACATCTCAGCCATTTTCCTCATCCTCGTATCAATTTCGGGTATTACTTTATTATTTTTTCTAAAAAAGAAAAAAATACCTGGTATCGTTGTGGCTATACTCGGCTTAGCCTTGATGTATGTGATTTACCACTATTGGGGCACCTAATGATTATTTCGCCAACCGAATTACCAAAATTTCGTTCCTTTCAATCGAGCGATTTCTAATTGAGCTAAACAAACTTGATACTGTGCTTGCAGTTGATTTAAATAGGCTTTTTGTAATGCGCTCCCAGCCGTAATTACTTCTAAATATAAACCTGTACCATTTCGATATTTACTACGAGCCACTTCTACTACTTTTTCAGCTAGTAGTACTTGTGGGGGCAATCTAGCTTCTTTTTCACGTGATGCACGCAACTCTTCCTCAGCCATATTCAAATCTCGTTCAAGATCTTTTTTCATCGTGGTTAAGGCTAATTGCTGCTGCATGGCTAATCGTTTCTGGATTTGAATTTGTTGCTGAATTTTACCACCTGTATACAATGGAACAGATAATCCAACCCCTGCTTGGTAGTTGAAACGAAGATCATTGACCAGTGGTAAATACCCATTACGCGTACCCATAACTCCACGTAACGACACAAGGGGACGTGTTTTTAATTGGGCGGCTGCTACTTCCAGTTTTGATTGTTGTAACTTATCAATTTGCAATTGAATAGTGGGATTGATGGTGTCACTTGTTGCAGATACTAACGGCGATACCCAATGCATCTCTCCTCCCTCACTTACTGACTTTCCCGTTGCATACTGCATCATGATCTCCTGTTTATGCAATAAAGAAACAAACTCGGTCTTTCTGCTTTCCTCATTCAATATAGTTGATCGAATACTTAACACATCAATTTCCAAGGCAGTTCCATTTTGAAATTGATTTTCGGCAACACGAAGCGACTCCTTTAATACATGTATGAGCGTATCCTGAATAGCAATCGATTTTCTTGTGTATAGCAATTGATAGTATAATTGTGCCACTTGATACGCAATTCCTAACTCGGCAACTTCTCGTGTATGTTGTTGCGAAAGTTGTTCGTTACGAGCTCGATCTAATGCAGCTTTTTGTCTGCCAAAATCTGCAAGCACGTAAGATCCACTTACAAATCCATTTAAACTATTAACGGGAGCAAACTGAACTTTTTGTCCATTGATAGGCCATTCAATTTTTGGCATGACATACGCATACGTCATATCCGCATTGAAATCGGGACGCGCATTGAGTTCTACAAGTCTTAATTTATCGGCTGCAAGTAATTCAGCATTTCTGGCCTCCTCTAATTTGGGCGAATAGACAAATGAAGCTTTTACCAATGCTGCTAAATCTTTAGCTGCTTGGGACTGTGCCTGCAGGCTGCTCATCGCGAGGAGCAATAATATTGTAGGTACAAATACTCTTTTCATACTCATTTTATTAATGGGCTTCAGCAGCCGCTTCCATCATTTTTTTATTTTCTGCGGCATCATATTTTTTGGTACGTAAAAAGACAACAAAAGGTATTACACAAATGAAAAAAATACCCACTAACCGAAATGTATCTAAATACGAAAGGAAATAGGCTTGTCGGTCAACCGTGGCTTGTATGACAGCCTGCGCTTTTTGTGTAGCAGTTGATAAATCTCCTGTGCGCTGCGCCAATCCTTGCCCAATTTGTTGTAATCGTTCTTGCAAAAGTGGGCTCCCATCCGGTAGGTTGGAAGTAATCATCGCTCGATGATATGCATATTGATTGGCGATATAATTATTGGAAAGGGCTATTCCGAATGCCCCTCCCAATTGTCGTATCATATTATTCAAGGAAATACCCGCCGCATACTCATTGGGACTTAACCCAACCACTGCTTGACTAATAAGGGGAAGTTGCGACATAGAAATTCCAAACGCACGTACTAATAATGGCACAAAAAAATCTGTTCGACCAACATCATTACTCACGCTAGCACTTAGAAACGCATAGACTGCAAATAAAGAAAACCCTACAACCACAAAAGGCAATGGGGTCACACCTCGACTCATGGTTTTACCTATGATGGGCATCATAACTACCCCTGCGAGCGTAGGAGCAAGTAAACTTAATCCCGTTTCGTAAGCCGTCAATCCCAACACGCGTTGGGCAAGTACGGGATAGATAAATACGGAGGTAAACAATCCAAATCCTGCTACAAAAGTGAAAAGAGTTGTAAACGCCAGGTTACGATTTCCGAGTACACGTAAGTTTACTGCAGGTTGATCAATTTTAAGTTCATAAATAATAAATCCAATTAATGCAATGGCTGCAACCACTGCAGCTCTTACAATTGACTCACTACTAAACCAATCCTCTGATTCCCCTCTTTCCAATACATACTGTAAGCAACCAATACCTGCTGCTAACAGAACAATACCCAAATAATCTACACGAATTTGATCCTTCCTTTTTCCCTCCCCTTCCTTTTTTTCAATAAACGTGATAGATAAAAGTGTGGCTATAATACCAATTGGTATATTGATCATGAATATCAGCGGCCAGTTAAAATGCTCAATAATGTAGCCCCCCACAGTGGGACCCAGGGTTGGTCCTAAAACAATTCCCATACCAAATAGTCCAGCAGCCATGGGGCGTTCACGCGGCTCAAATGAATCAAACATAATAGCCTGTGAAGTGGAAAGTAAGGCACCGCCCCCCACTCCTTGAACAAATCGCCACAACACAAGTTCCCATAATGTAGAAGACTGTCCACATAAATAGGATGCGCTAGTGAAAATTATCATGGAGGCGATATAATAATTTTTTCGCCCAAAATAGTCTGCCAAAAAACTAGTTAGTGGAATGATCACTACGTTGGCAATAGCATAGGAAGTGATTACCCAACTTACATCTTCTATGTTAACCCCTAAACTACCAGACATATCACTTAATGCAACATTCACAATGGATGTATCAATCAACTCCATGATAGCAGCAGAAACAACAGTGATAACAATAATCACCCGCGCAAAACCCTTAGGGGAGGACATCTTAGTTTTTATTGGCCGTTACGAATACACTCATGCCAGCACGTAACAAAGAGTGGTATTGATCAACTTGATCAATTGAAATTTTAATGGGAACTCTTTGAGTCACTTTGACGAAATTACCGCTCGCATTATCGGGTGGAATTAAAGCAAATTTTGCTCCGGTAGCCTCACTTAAATTCACAACCGTACCCGTCAAGGGTAATTCAGGGTAGGCATCCACACGTAATTGAACTTTTTTCCCAGGCAACAAAGCCGATAATTGATTTTCTTTAAAATTGGCAATAACCCAAAATGCCGAATCATTGACTACAGAAAAAAGTGGTGCTCCAACTTGCAAAAGTTGCCCTTCCGCTACATTCCGTTTGCCAATTCGTCCATTAATAGGAGAAACAATTTTTGTATAGGTCAATTTTAATTTCAGTTGCTCAATACGAGCTTGCTTAATTTGAATAACATCTTTAGACCGCTGTAGAGCAGCTTTTAATCCAGGAAGTTTGGAAGTGGTAAAAGTTAACTCAGCTTGACTGGTAGTACTATTTTGACGAGCCACGTCAAGGTTATATTGAGACTCATCCGCTGCTTTTTTGGTTAGTGCCCCTTCGGCGAGCAAACGCTTGTCACGCGCAGCATCTTGTTCTGCCTTTTGCTGCTTGAGCCGATTAAGTTGTACTACACCATTACTAACATCAACAGAAGCTTGAGCACTTACTATTGCTGCTCGTGTAGCAACTTCATCTGATTGTGCTTGCTGCAAATCAGCTTGTGCCTCCAATAATTGCGTTTGAAGTTCGGCATCGTCTATTTCAGCTACTAATTGACCTTTAGAAACGGAGTCAAAATCTTTAACATATAATGCCTTCACATACCCTGATACTCTAGATAAAACGGGTACAATTTGTGTATCAACTTGCGCATTATCCGTTGTTTCATGCGTGAGCGAGAAAATAATTTTCTTGACTCCAAAATAGGCAGCCAACCCAAGAATTATTGCCAGAACAATAAACTTGGGAGATATCTTTTTTTTCATAGTAAATATAAATCGGTGAACTATCGAGTAGTCATGCTACTGTAACGAGACTAATTATTTTTTGCCCCATTATCGACCCAACAGGTAATAATACTTTTTTGAGTGGCTGTCAGCGAACCATTACGAGGCATGCTTCCTGATACAACCGAAGATTTTATCAAACTAGCAGCACTTTGTGCCGCAGTATACGTGGAATAAGAGACAGCACTCACATTATTATGACAACCAGAAATATTACACTTTTGATTTAGCAGGGGAAGCACCTGTGTAGAAAAACTCACATTCGGATCACAAGTTCCACTCGTGCTCCCATTGGAGGATTTAGAACAAGAGTTATAAATAACAAAAAAAGATGCCAAAAGTAGCAGTCGGGTGATTTTATTGAGTAGCATGTTTACAAGTTAAGTTATTTTATTAATTAATCTCCTCTTTCAATTGATTCATAATACGGGTTGTCCGTTTTAAAGCCGTTCCATAACGTTGTATGGTAAATTTATCCATAAACCATTTTTCCTGTAATAAGTTTTCATACACCCTATTCCCCCTTAAATTATCTTGTAAAGATTTTCCATCAAAGTGAAAAATGGTACCATCCCCAGTTAAATCAGCAACTGTTTGAAGTGATGAATTCTCTTTATACATTTTGCCGATCTGCTCAGCCTGATTAATAGAAAGGTCTGTAAATAGTTTAAAATCGACATACCGATCATAGTGTTTTAAAATAGTAGACAGTAATTCCTCATTTTCTATCAAGTATAATTTACCAGATCCTTTTAAAGCTTCTATCTCGGAAGTATTACTAGCAAAAAAAGTATAGTTCAACGTATTATTGGCGTAGTACGTGATTGAATCTGCAGATAATTCCAGCTCATGTCGAGACCACTTTGTCATTATACTATCTGCTTCTGCGGCCTTGGTATGGTATACTTGATTAAACGCTAAATCAACGCTGTCGCGTCTCAATTCAGCAATCATACGCGCAATGACCCCCTTTGCCTCTTTGCGGTGTTGATAATGCTCCACAATTCTCTCTGCAATTACCGCCAATGAAATACCAATCACGATCACAAAGATTTCTGCAATCAATCCTTTTACAAACTTGGGTTTATGTACTTCCATTCTATTTTTCTAATACAGTTAAAAAATTATCTCAAATGCACTTTTCCTTCAATGAGTTTATTGCCATTTGCGTCTCCCACCACTACATAAT
>CAYFLE010000087.1:0-4814 GCA_964343645.1 uncultured Chitinophaga sp.
GAGTTGGTGAAAATCCACAATTTCTTCATTTGCTTCCTACAGAAAGTGCGTTCAAGGGCTATTTTAAAAACGTGAGTGGATTTGGATGCATCGACCCAGCCTATTTGGTGCGGGTTGAATTGTTGCTCCATGCTTGGCGCAATCGACTTACAAAGCGAAACCAATTAGTTGAGGCTGAATTTGATTCAAAAAAATTATTGGTAACTGATCAAGGCTTCAACTACGAGGATATTGAATTCAATAAAATTATTTACTGCGATGGTATTGGCTTACAAAATCACTCACTACCGCACGTGGTTCCTTTAGCGCCCACCAAAGGAGAAGCGCTGATTGTCAAAATACCAGGTCTTCCTACGGATGCTATTTTCAAAAACAAACTGACCCTTTTACCCATGAAACAAATAGACCATTGGTGGGTAGGATCTAGTGTAGAGTGGGAGTTTGAAAACGAAAGGCCTACTGAAAACTTTAAAGTACAAACACTTCAGGCGCTTGAAAATTGGTTAGCCTTGCCAATAGAATTGATAGAACAACGGTCTGCTATTCGAATGGGAACCATGGAAAGAAGACCGTTAGTAGGCATGCAGGGACCTCATAAAAAAGTGGGCTACTTGAATGGAATGGGCACCAAAGGATGTTCGTTAGCACCCTATTTTGCACAACAATTGGTTCGAAATATTTTAATGGAGGAACCCATCGATTCTGAGGCAAACTGGGCTCGTTTTGAGTAGAAAAAGGCGCCTTTTTCTTACCTTTCCAGTCTAAGAACTCCCTATGCAAAACCCTACTGAATCGCTTTATTCCATTCCGGCCCGATTTCGCAAAATGGAGAACTTACATATTGTGTTTTGGATCATCAAAGACATGAGTTGGTGTATGGGCTGGACCTACTTGGGAATTACGATGATCATCCCTACTTTATTAGTGGCAGTGTTTATAGCTTGGAGAACACGACAAATACATTCGGAGCTAGCGCACAACTTAGCCGTTGCATTTTGGATCTGCGCCAACTCAACCTGGATGATTATGGAATTTATAAACAAGGATGCCACTCTTTTTTTTGGCGTGCTTACTGGCAAACAATTATCGATGATTCCTTTTGCCATTGGGTCTTTGATTTTGATTTACTACTATCTAATTCAGCGACCCCGTGAAATTGAGTTAAACAGAACAACAACACTTTGAACTGAAATAAGCTATTGACATGTATAGATCGCATACTTGTGGTGAATTACGACTAAATGATAAGGGGAAAAGCGTCCAACTAGCAGGTTGGGTACAAACCATTCGGAAATATGGCTCTATCACGTTTGTGGATTTACGTGACCGCTATGGAATTACGCAGTTACTTTTTGGAGAAAGCGTGAACGCACAATTAGATGAACAACCTCTTGGCCGTGAATTTGTTTTACAAGTGCAGGGGACCGTCATTGAGCGTAGCAACAAAAACATGCAAATTCCTACCGGCGAAATTGAAATTGAAGTAACCTCCTTTGCTATTTTAAATCGTTCGGCTGTTCCTCCTTTTACTATCCAAGACGATACAGATGGCGGAGATGATTTACGCATGAAATATCGATTTTTAGATTTACGCAGAGCACCGGTTCGTAAAAACCTAGAGCTCCGCTATGCGGTCAATAGAGCCGCACGTAATTATTTACATCAACAGTCTTTCCTTGATATAGAAACCCCTTTTTTGATTAAGTCCACGCCAGAAGGAGCTCGCGATTTTGTGGTTCCTTCTCGAATGAATCCTGGACAGTTTTACGCCCTACCCCAATCACCACAAACTTTCAAACAGTTATTGATGGTGAGTGGCTATGATCGTTACTATCAAATTGTCAAGTGTTTTAGAGATGAAGATCTTCGCGCGGACCGTCAACCTGAGTTCACACAAATAGACTGCGAAATGGCATTTGTGGAGCAGGAGGACATTCTCAACATGTTTGAGGGAATGATTAAATCTATTTTCAAAGAAGTAAAAGGAATTGACTACACAGAAAAAGTAGAACGCATGACCTGGGAACAGGCGATGTGGACGTTTGGGAATGATAAGCCTGACATACGCTTTGGCATGCCCTTGTTGAATTTAAAAAAACCTGATTCGGTTTATCCCGACCGAAAAGATGAAAGAGCCTTGATAGAAGGTGCAGCGTTTAATGTATTTGATCAAGCAGAAACAGTACTTGCTATTTGTTTACCCAAGGGCGCAGAAGCCACCCGTAAACAAGTTGATGAGTGGACGGAATGGGTAAAGCGTCCGCAAATAGGCATGAAAGGACTAGTTACCATTCGATATAACGCAGATGGTACTTGCAAAAGTAGTGTCGATAAATTTTATTCAGCTGAACGACAACTAGCCATTGCAAAAGCGATTAGTGCGAATCCTGGCGACATGATTCTCATTTTAGCGGGAGCCGAGGAAAGAACGCGAAAAGCCATCAGCGAATTACGGTTAGAATTAGGAGAGAGCGCTGGGCTTCGTAAACCCGATGAGTTCAAATTATTATGGGTACTTGACTTCCCCCTATTTGAATATGATGAAGAAGGAAATAGATGGGTAGCCCGTCACCACCCTTTTACTTCTCCCAAACCCTCGCAGATTAATACGATGATCAATAATGATCCTGCCATTAAAGACGCCGCAAATTATTTAAGTCATCCTTACGCCAGCATCAAAGCCAATGCCTACGACATGGTATTAAACGGCAATGAAATTGGTGGCGGCTCTATTCGAATTCACCAACGAGAATTACAGGAAAAAATGTTTGCAGCGCTAGGGATGAACAAAGAGGAACAACAGCATAAGTTTGGCTTCTTACTAGGTGCTTTTGAATTTGGTGCGCCTCCACATGGAGGAATTGCCTTTGGATTTGACAGACTCTGTGCCTTACTGGGCGGCAGTGAAAGCATCCGTGACTTTATTGCTTTTCCCAAAAACAATGCAGGAAGAGATGTCATGTTAGATGCCCCTTCCACCATTGATGATATTCAAATGAAGGAGCTGCAAATTCAATCAACCGCAAAATAAGTCTGCTAACGATTGATTAGTTGGCGAAGTTGATCCACTACCTTTTCTGCATTCGGTAACATCGCTTGTTCTAACCCTTTATTCATAGGTACGGCAGGTACATCTAAGGCACCTAAAATTTGTACAGGGCTATCTAAAAAAGAGAAACAATCTCTTGAAATTCTGCCTGCTAATGCCTCTGCAAAGGAATTTCGTTGTTGCTCTTCGGTTAGTACTAAAACTTTACCATGCATTTTTACACGCGCATTGACCAGTTCCTCGTCAAGCGGATATAAAGTACGCAAGTCAATAATTTCAATATTCCCTTCAAAAGATTGCGCAGCAGTTAATGCCCAGTGTACACCCATACCGTAGGTAATCACTAACGCAGTGCTCCCTTCTTCTAATTTTTCGTCAGTAGCTGTAAGAACAACTCGACCTTTTCCTAGTGGAATGATATAATCCTTATCGGGCTCTGATGTTTTGGCCGCATCGGTACCCGGCACTTTACTCCAATACAATCCTTTGTGTTCCATCATGATCACTGGATTAGGATCTAAGAAGGCCGCTTTCATTAAGCCTTTCATATCTGCAGCTGTGGATGGATACACGACCTTGATTCCTTTCACAGTTAATAAAGTGGATTCCACTGAACCACTATGATAAGGACCTCCCCCACCATACGCACCAATGGGTACACGCAGGATCATAGGGATAGGGAATTTTCCCATTGATAAATAACAGCTCTTGGAAAGTTCTGTGACCAATTGATTAAACCCTGGATAGATATAATCGGCAAATTGAACTTCAACAATGGGACGAAGACCGGTAGCAGCCATCCCGGCAGTAGAACCAACAATATAAGCTTCTTGAATAGCTGTATTAAATACACGATGATCACCAAAAGTTTCTCCTAACGTTGCCGCTTCTCTGAATACTCCTCCTAATCGCTTTCCTACATCCTGTCCATATAAAATGGCATTCGGATAATCCTCCATGATTTCACGTATAGCAAATAACGCCGCATCCACCATCGGAATTTTTACATCGCTACCACCCTCTCTACTACCCTTTTCCGCAATAACAGGAGTGGGTGCCAGGATATGCTCCTCTACAGTAGCGGGATCAGGTTCTTGAGCTGCTACTGCTTTTGAAAATGCAGCTTCAACCAATTGAATAGCCTGCTCTTCTTTTGCAAAAAGTTCAGACTCGGCAACACCCAAACTCAATAATTTATTGCGAAGTTTACTAAAGGGATCGTGCTGTTGATGCTGTTGCAAGTCCTCTTCTGTTCGATAAAACTCTCGACGAACCCCACTGGTATGATGTCCTAACAATGGCACTTGTGCATGAATCAAATAAGGCTGTCTATTTTTTCGAACAGCAGCTACTACTTCTTGCATCACACTATACGAAGCTATAAAATCACTTCCATCTACTTGTACCCGATTCAGTCCCTTAAAACCTGCCGCATATTCAAAGGCATTCATAGCCCTTGCCTCTGCAGCTGTTACACTGATTCCCCAATTATTATCTTGTACTAAATAGATAATCGGTAACTTTTTTAAGACCGCTACTTGCAGCGCTTCACTCACTTCACCCTCTGTCATACTCGCATCTCCCAATGAACAAACAACCACTGGAGGTTGTGTGGCGCTCATAAAAGGTGGCAAATCCTTTGATGGATCCTTCTCTTCTTTTAATTGAACTTGTTTCCAGTCTTCCCAATATCGTATCCCATGCGCGATTCCTGTGGTTGGAATCACTTGCATTCCCGTAGCACTGGATTGGTGAATAATAGTAG
>CAYFLE010000087.1:4914-6492 GCA_964343645.1 uncultured Chitinophaga sp.
CCTGTGGTTGGAATCACTTGCATTCCCGTAGCACTGGATTGGTGAATAATAGTAGGTTTTCCACTCCCATTAAAACTGGGGTGACTATAATATTCTCTACCGCCCGAAAATGGATCATCAGCTTTAGCTAGCAACTGCAACATAAGTTCGTAGGGAGAAAAGCCTAAGCCCAATAATAAACTTTCATCGCGGTAATAAGGGCTGACAAAATCGTGCGGCAATAAATTAAAAGCAGTCGCTAATTGAATGGCTTCATGCCCACGAGAAGTAGAATGCACGTATTGGCAAATGGAACGATTGGCTTCGTACGTAGATGCCATGGCGCGCACCCAACACATCTGTTCATAGGCCTTAAAAAGTAAAGAGAGATCCTGCATGAATAAGACTATTGAATGGCCACTTCAAACAATGAATCATCCTCTAAAAATCCTTCTAACACATCGCCCGGTTCAACAGGACCTACTCCTGCTGGTGTTCCTGTAAACACTAAATCACCGGGCTCTAGCGTAAAATACTGCGATACGTGCGACAAGATGTCTTCAAATCCATAGATCATAGCGGCCGTATGACCTTGCTGAACGATTTCTTTATTCTTGTACAAACAAAAATGAATATCTCGTTTGTTTTTAAACTGTGTGGCATCTACCCACTCCCCCACAATGGCAGACTGGTCAAAGGCTTTTGCTTTTTCCCAAGGAAGCCCTTTATCTTTTAATTTTTGTTGCACATCGCGAGCTGTAAAATCAATACCAACAGAAAGTGCATCATAAATTTCATGGGCCTTTGTCACATCAATATGCTTGGCGCGCTGACTGATACGGAGTACAATTTCACATTCATAATGCAGATCACTGCTAAACGAAGGAATCGAAAATGTTTGGGCTCCTTGTGCCAGGGCAGTTTCAGGCTTAATAAAAATGACAGGTTCCTGCGGCACCTCATTTCCTAACTCTTTGGCATGTGCTACATAATTTCTTCCAATACAAAGTATTTTCATGGCCAACGCTATTTATAAAGAAAAGGTCTGGTTGTTAAATTGATTCATGGCAGTAGTGAGACCCTGCGTACCAAATACTTCAATGGCTTCAACCGCCGCTTCAATTTTTTTCTGCACGATTGGTTCTTCTATTTTTTTCCATTTACTCAATACAAAATCAGCCTGCTTTCCTTTTGGATAATCATCTCCAATACCAAAACGAAGTTTGGGATATTCGGTAGAGCCAATTGATTCCTGAATACTTTTTAATCCATTGTGCCCGGCATCGCTACCCGATGGCTTAATACGAATTTTATCAAGGGGTATCGCTAAATCATCCACCACTACTAAACAGTTAGCCCGCTCAATCTTTTCTTTGTCCATCCAGTATTTTACAGCCTTCCCGCTCAAATTCATGTAAGTAGTTGGACAAATACAAACAAAGGTTTTGCCCTTCCATTTAATTTCAGCATGATAAGCATGTCGTTCTACTTTAAAACTTCCCCCATGCTTGAGCACAAATGCATAGACCACATCAAAGCCTATATTATGACGCGTGTGCGCATATTCGTCTCCCACATTACCCAAGCCAATGATTAGAT
>CAYFLE010000088.1:0-1404 GCA_964343645.1 uncultured Chitinophaga sp.
TGCCCCAAAATATTGGTAAGGCGGCCGCTTTAAATAAAGGCTTACACCAAGCTACTTCAGACTTAATTGTGAGTATTGATGCCGATTGCTGGGTGAAATCCGATGCCATCAAAAATATTGTGGCGCGGTATTTATCAGACCCAGTCAATACGAAAGCGGTTGCCGGATCAATTCTGGTGCGTAACTCCCGTGAGAATTGGATTACGCGCGCTCAAGAGTGGGATTATTTCTTAGGGATTGCATCCATTAAGCGCATTCAATCGCTTTTTCAAGGTACCTTGGTGGCGCAAGGTGCTTTCTCCCTGTATGAGCGAAGTGCTCTCATGAAAGTAGGGGGGTGGCCTAAAACCGTTGGTGAGGATATTGTTCTTACTTGGAAATTTCTAAGCGCTGGTTATCGCATTGGTCATGCTGAGAATGCCTGTGCATTTACCAATGCGCCCAATACTCTTGGGCAATTTGTTAAGCAGCGTCAGCGTTGGTCCCGCGGATTAATCGAGGCATTTAAAGATGAGCCGCATTTGCTGTATAAGCCGCGCTTAACACTTCTTTTTATTTGGTGGAATCTGTTATTTCCATTTATTGATATTGCTTACACCTTTGGTTTTATACCAGGCCTGATTTTGGCATTCTTTGGAAAGTTTTGGTTAGTAGGACCCATGACCTTGGCTTTGATTCCGCCTGGCTTACTTCTCAATCAAGTGATGTTTAGTCGAGAAAAAAATATCTTTGACCAGAGTAATTTGCATATACGACGTAATGTATTTGGCTTTTTGTTTTATATGGCCGCCTACGGAATTGTGTTACAGCCAGCTTGCGTATGGGGCTATTTTTCAGAACTCTTTAGTTTCAAAAAACAATGGGGAACAAAATAATGAAGCGCATCATTCCACTACTCATTCTCTTGTTCTTTACTCAAACAGTATGCGCTCAAGAGAGTTCATTCACCCTTGGGGGATTGGGTACAGAGCCAAGCAAGCAAGCGATTGGAGTGCCGGTTTCATTTATCTCGGGCGATAGTGAAGGATTCGAAGCTTATAAAGTGGGAGCACAAGTATTACCGCTCTATCAAAACGGCGATAATTACACGGGACTATCCTATCAATTTAATCGCTATTTACAAAATAATTGGTCTAAAGAGGGTAGTCAAGTTGGCTTAACGTCTAAAGTAATTAATCCGCGGACTGCCTTAGGTTACATCGCCAACTTAAATGTCAATACCATTAATGGCCATACATTATTAACAACTGATAGTTATTTTGGATTTCAGGCAACACCCTCCACTCGCGCTGAATTTCTGTTGAGTCGCGAGTGGGTCGAAACCCAAAACTCACTTAACAATGGTATTTACTACACCTTAGGAGCGGTTAACGTTGAACAACGATTTTTGGATCGATTTAGCGG
>CAYFLE010000088.1:1479-3171 GCA_964343645.1 uncultured Chitinophaga sp.
AATATGTATTTTTCCGATACTAATACTAGACCTTTTTTTCGTCTCAATTTGATTTACGATGTGTTGCCAGAATATGGTGTTAATCTGCAGCTGCGTTATCGACAGTATCGTGATACTAATACTGCAGTCGCGAATAACTACTTTAACCCGAATCAATACCACGAAACCATGTTTGCAGTGGGCATGCGCCGCATGGTTGAAGGATGGCGTTTAGCAGGAACGGCCGGTCTAGGAAGCCAAACGATTAATTCCGATGGCTCTACTGGAACTCAACTGCTTGAATTTTCAGCAACGAGTCCAGCTGTTTCAAACATTTTTTTTCGTACTCGCATTGGTTATCGAAAAGCTGCAGGCTTTCAAGGGCCCAACTATACCTATAGTTACTTTATGGAAGAGCTCATCATCCCATTTTAAGGATGCGATCGTTTGAAGCATGCCAAGAGGATCTAGAGTGATTGAATTTTTTGGTGTTATACAAATCCGTATCGGAAACTTCGATTAATTTTTTCAATAGAGTTTGTGTATCTTCAGCAGGTGCTTGAATCGGGGTGTCCCGAGAGCTGTATGTTGCGATACCAATACTCAGGGTAATGGGTAGTGATATTGGGGTGGATAAATTCGTATGGAGATTTTGCATTTCCTCTTTGATACGATCGGCAATTTCTTGGGCGGCATCAAAACTAGTATTGGGCAATAAAATAATAAATTCATCGCCACCAATGCGACCCATTAGATCAATTTCTCGTAAAAGTTGTTTGCAATTTTGGACGCACCTTGCTAGAACCTCATCACCCACTGGATGGCCATAGGTATCGTTAAGCTGCTTGAGATGATCAAGATCGATTGCTAGAATCGATATAGGCTGAAGATTGCGTTGGGAGCGCGCTAATTCCAATTCGCAGTGCAATAGGATCGCTCGGCGACTAAGCGCATGTGTCAAGGTATCAAACCGAAGTTCAGACTTTAATTCGATTACGTGACGGCGAGTGCGCTTTAAATAACTGGTGATGAGTGTAATTATGATCCAAAGCAAAAGGGTATTTGAAAATAGAAAAAGCGCATCGCTTAGATTGGATAGCGGATGATGGATTTCCTTACCCACTAAATAGATATATTGGGTAAAGAGCGCGGTAGTTGCGAGGAGAAAAAATAGGTTTTTGAAGTATTTTTTTGGGTAACCTTGCTGTAGATTTTGGCATTTGCATAAGGTCGCGAATTGCAAGCCAAAAGAGAAGAGCAGTATGAGAAGTGTTAAAACGCTGATCGTCATTAGTGAATAGTCTCTTCGAATGAAAATTTCTTTTTAAGAAATAGATTCGTGCATACTTGAACAACGTCTGTCGCTAACTTGGAGTATTGATCCACTTCCAGTTGGTGTAGCGAAATTTCAAGATCAAATTGAGGACGATAGGGGCGATTATGAAGCATTGCCTCAACCGTATCAGATACCATGAGGATTCTGGCTTCCGGACAAATCTCCGAGCCAACTAGTTGGTAAGGATAGCCCGAGCCATCTAGTCGTTCGTGATGTTGCAAAATAGCCTTTGCTATATCCAGTGGAAAAAGCAGGCGTTTTAAGATGCTATAGCCTGCTTTGACATGATTTTTCATGAGCACCACTTCATCCAAATCCAAAGCGGACGATTTATGAAGAATTTCGACTGGAACCGATAGCTTGCCAATATCGTGTAC
>CAYFLE010000088.1:3181-3951 GCA_964343645.1 uncultured Chitinophaga sp.
GTCACGCAGTGAGTAGCCGCTTCACTTAGACCCATTTCCTTCGAAATTGCATTGGAGAGTTGGCTGACATTCACTTGATGCTGCGTATTGAGTAAATCAATTTTGCTTGCTGCGCCAATCAGGAATTGAAATTTTCCATTATCAATGTCGGTGCTTAAGTTTTGTGAGGCAATCATTTCTCTCTCAAAGAGATCAAAGTGGGTTTTATTTTCAAAACTCAGTAACGTTAATGGATCATGATTGTGAAATCGTTGAAAACCGATATCGATATTGGTCACAATTTTTTGATGATCATTTTTTCGTAAAAATATGTCGTTTAGTTTTAAAGGGTTTTTTTGCAATACTTTCTCGTAAAGATCTAATTCCTGCATTTTATTGAGCAAGATATTGCATTCCCAAAAGTTTTTTCCAATTAATTCTTTACGGGTAGCGCCACAAAAATATCTGATGGCATCGTTTGCGTTTTGAATCTTACCTGTGGGATAGTGTAAAACTCGAATAAGGTTTCTCTATCACACCTTTTTTGAGTTATGAATTTATTAACATCTGACCATCTATTTGTACTTGCGGATAGCCATCATTTTGTGATGCTCGCCAAGGATTCCAATAAGAGGAAGCTGCATCTGAGGATCCTGCATCGCGTGGAGTATGACCCGCAGCAATACGAATCCTATAAACGGGATAACCCCGGCAAGACGGTTTCACGAGTGCGAGGCGGACACTCTGCTTATGCCCATTCAGATCTGCCAGCGGTTGCTGATCGTGACTAC
>CAYFLE010000088.1:3961-5441 GCA_964343645.1 uncultured Chitinophaga sp.
TTTGAAGATCTAGTCTTGATTGCCGAACCAAAATTTATGCATCAAATCAAGCAGCATTTGCCAGCGCAGATGAAAAGCAAAATTAAGCATGAGGTGCCGAAAAATTATGTAAAACTGCCCATTGCAGAACTTGAGCAGCAGCTGATTCACAGCACCAAATGAGACTATGGCTTGGATTTATCTTGGTTTTTTAATTTTGCTCATGGGTTTTGCCTATATTGACTATTTTGATCTGATGGCCATTGAGATGCTGTGGCTTGACAGTCATTACTTAGTCATCGCTATCTTGCTTTTATTTCTCTTATTACCCTGGACGATTTATCGTCATAGCCATAAACCACCCACCAAAAAATCAGCCCAGACAAAATCGTCTTAAATGAGATCGTTAAAGAGTGTAGATAATTCCTCCATTGATCAAAGTCACTCTTTTGCTCAGTTGGAACAATTTTCAACATTAACGATTTCTGAAGTCTTAAAAAATTACAGCAACTCTTTGGAGGGCTTGCAATCCGAGGAAGCCATTAATCGCCTGCATCAGTATGGACCGAACGAGGTTGATACCAAGCATCGGATCAGCATCGTCTGGCGCTTTGTGCGGATGTTTTTGGCTCCTTTGCCATTAATGTTGATTGCGCTCAGTGTGATTTCCTATCTCACTGGGGAGCGTATAGGATCAATTGTGATTGGACTAATGATCTTCCTATCGATTTCTTTGACATTTCTTCAAGAACATAAATCAAATAAAGCAGCAGAGCGCTTACAGGATATGGTAACAACAAAAAGTCGGGTCTTGCGCTCTAAACAAGTACTCGAAATTCCTCTGCGAGAGGTTGTACCAGGTGATTTGATATTGCTAAGTGCGGGCACAGTGATTCCTGGAGATTTATATCTAATCGAGAGTAAAGATCTCTTTGTAAATGAGGCGACGCTTACTGGTGAATCGCTACCAATTGAAAAGAATTTTTTATTACCATTAACCCCAGATTCATTAACGATTCCTAGGAATCTTTGCCTGATGGGTAGTCATGTAGTATCCGGTATTGGCCGGGGTTTAGTTTTGCGTACAGGCAAACATACTTTGTTTGGAGAATTAGCTCATGCTATTACTGCAGAGTCAAAAATTTCGACATTTGATCTAGGGGTTAAACAATATATTAGGTTAATGATCCGCTTTATGGCTGTCATGGTACCCATGGTGTTTCTGATCAATGGTTTAACAAAAGGAGATTGGCTGGAGGCAGCTTTATTTGCAGTGGCACTTGCTGTAGGCCTTACCCCAGAAATGCTCCCTTTATTGGTAACAATTAATTTATCCACAGGAGCATTAATAATGGCAAAAAAACATGTCATTATTAAGCATCTTCCGGCAATTCAGAACTTGGGCGCCATGAATGTCCTGTGTGCGGATAAGACCGGCACTCTTACGCAGAATCGAGTTATTCTTGAGCAACACATCGATGTTTTTGGACAGCCTAATAAG
>CAYFLE010000088.1:5451-6487 GCA_964343645.1 uncultured Chitinophaga sp.
GTTTTAGAGTTTGCTTATCTTAATAGTTACTATCAGGCAGGGCTAAAAAATTTATTAGATGAAGCAATTTTGGAGCGCGCAGAAATTCATGAAAAGTTACATAGCGTAGATACTTATTCCAAAATTGATGAAATTCCATTTGATTTCCATCGGCGCAGAATGTCTGTTGTTCTTAGTCGAAATAATTTAGAGCATGTCTTGATTTGTAAGGGAGCTGTTGAAGAAATATTTTCTTGCTGTCGTTATGCTCAGTCTGGTAGCAAAACTATTCTCTTAGATGAGATGCATTTAAAAATATTTCAAAATGATGTTGCCAAGCTCAACCAAGCAGGTTATCGAGTAATTGCAGTCGCTAGTAAAGTTGAAGACTCGATTAATAAAAATTATGAAATTGCCGATGAGAATGATCTAGTCCTTATGGGCTATGTAGCATTTTTAGATCCACCTAAAGAATCTGCTAAACCGGCGATTCATCAATTACTCCGTTATGGTGTTGCAGTTAAGATTTTAAGTGGTGACAGTGAAAATGTTTGCCGCAAAATATGTCGAGATGTTGGCTTGAATGTGCAACAAATCGCTACTGGCTCTGAAATAGAGGTAATGACAGATGAGCAAGTAAATATTCTTATTAAGAGCTGTTCTGTTTTTGCCAAGATGGCTCCCCAACAAAAATTACGGATTATTCGGCTATTGCAGGCTCAAGGCAATACGGTTGGATATTTGGGGGATGGGATTAACGATGGCCCAAGTTTGAAGGCGGCCGATGTAAGTATTTCTGTCGATAACGCAATAGATATTGCCAAAGAATCGGCTGACATTATTTTGCTTGAAAAAAATTTAATGATCCTTAAAAACGGAATTTTAGAAGGCCGTAAGGTTTTTGGAAACTTGATGAAATATTTAAAAATCGCCTCGAGTTCTAATTTTGGGAACGTCATTAGTCTAATGGGTGCAAGTGTTTTGTTGCCTTTTTTACCAATGTCACCTGTTCAAATCCTCATCAATGATCTTTTGTACGATTTATCGCAATCGTCTA
>CAYFLE010000089.1:0-6308 GCA_964343645.1 uncultured Chitinophaga sp.
CTGTTGATCATCTATTCTTTGTACCAGCTTTCGTTTACTTGGCTGGTCAAAAACTTTGAAAAAAAGGCAGCTGATAAGGCTGTACAGTACGTTAGTAAATCATATCCCGCCCCTACGGTGAAATATCCTGGCAACAAGGACTCGCAAGCTGTTTGGCAAGAGTTCCTGGATATCCGTAAAAAAAGCTATCAAGACAGCTTGCTTAAAGCTAGCGAGAATGAAACAGTAACCTACGGCATCAATGGTGCCATGAGCTATAAAAAAGCAAAGGAAGAAGAATTAAATCTGGGGCTTGACCTACAAGGAGGAATGAACGTTACGCTCGAAGTAGAGATGTCAGGACTATTAAGATCGCTTGCCAACAACTCAACTGACCCCTCCTTTTTGAATGCCATTCAGAATGCTGATTTACGGAAAGCAAATAGCGACGCGGACTTCATCACGTTGTTCATTCAAGAATACAGAAAGATTGAAGCCAATCGCCCTTTAGCCACCTTATTTTCAGGTGCAAGTTCCAATGCGATCAATATCAAGTCAACAGACCAAGAAGTTGAAAATTATATCAGAGAACAAGCAAGAGCGGCCTTTGACTTAACATTCGACCGCTTGCGCACACGTATTGACCAATTTGGTGTCGCACAGCCCTCAATCAATCCAATTCCTAACCGTGGTTTAATCACGGTGGAGTTACCTGGTATTAAAGACAAAGAGCGTGTACGTAAACTTTTACAAAGCACTGCCAATTTGCAATTCTGGGAAGTTTACACATTAAAAAATAACAACTATGCAAGTGGATGGCAACGTACCATTGAGGCGTTCAATGTTAAGTACGGAGGAGCTGCAGACACTACGGCTAAAAAAGATACCGCTGCCTTAGCAAAAGCTGAAGCAACCACAACAACCAAGGATACTGGATCTGCCAAGAAATTATCTGAAACGATTACCAAATCAACAGGTGCTGACACTGGTAAAAAAGCCACTACCGCCTCCATTCCAGCTAAATCAATTACAAACTACATCCAATTCATGCAACCTTATCAGGATGAAAAAGGAAATGTAGTTTACCAAGGCGCTACCGCTATGGTTGCTGTAAAAGACACCACACTAGTGCGCACTTACCTTACTGAATTCAGCAATAATTTCCCTTCGGATGTTATATGGGCATTTGGTGTGGCGGACAAAGATTCAAAAGGCGTCTCCGCTTCCATTCTTCCTTTGTATGCATTGAAAACTTACAATAGAACCGCCGCAAAATTGGAGGGTGACGCTATTTCAAATGCACGACAGGATTTTGACCAATATGGTAAGGTCCAAATTGAAATGACTATGCGTCCTGCAGGAGCAGCCATTTGGAAAAGAATGACAGAGGAAAATGTAGGCAACCCCATTGCAATTGTGCTAGATAATGTAGTGCAATCAGCTCCAAATGTGATCTCCCCCATTCCCAATGGTGTTTCTTCCATCTCTGGTAATTATTCACAACAAGAAGCGGCCGACTTAGCTAATATCTTAAAAATTGGTAAGCTCCCTGCGCCCGCAAAAATTGTTCAAGAACAGCAGGTTGGACCTACTCTTGGAGAGGAAGCCATTCAAGGTGGCTCTATGAGTTTTATTATTTCATTCCTTGTGATTTTCACTTTGATGCTTTTATATTACAATACAAGCGGATGGATTGCCAACATCGCATTGATCCTAAACTTACTTTTCACAGTAGGTATTTTAGCTGGATTAGGTGCAACATTAACCGCCCCAGGTATTGCCGGTTTGGTGTTAACTATTGGTATGGCAGTTGATACTAACGTAGTAATCTACGAACGCATTAAAGAAGAACTGAAAAGAGGCAAAAGCTATCTAACTGCAATTAGCGATGGCTATAGTCGCTCCTTACCTCCCGTATTAGATGGTCACATCACGACATTGCTTACTGCAATTATACTTTTCTATTTTGGCCTTGGTCCTGTAAAAGGATTTGCAACTACTCAAATACTTGGACTTTTGCTATCACTTTTCTGCGGTATTTTGGTAAGTCGTTGGGTAAGTGATTTATTCACGAATAAAAAGAAACATGTAGAGTATTTCACAGCTGTATCAACCCGCATTTTCCAACATGCCAAATACAAATTCATTGAATATCGTAAAGTGGCCTATGTAATTTCATTGGTAGTGCTCATAGGGGGAATTGGATCATTCTTCAATGGATTTAATTATGGGGTTGAATTTAATGGTGGTAGAAGCTATACCGTGCAGTTCCCCAATAAAGTGGATATGGAATCTGTTCGTAAGGATTTGAATCAATCTTTTGAAGGAGAGAATACCATTATCAAAACAATTGGCGACAATTCAAAACTAGAAATCACTACTTCCTACTTGATCAAAGACACTAGAGGACCTGTAGCTGACTCAATTGTTGAATACAAACTTTACGAAGGGTTGAAGAAGTATGTTCCTCAAGATCTTTCATTCCAAGATTTCAAGTCAGACAAATATTTACCGCAAACTAAAAAGGTATTACCTACGATCTCTGACGACTTGAAAGCAGGAGCTGTGAAGGCAACCTTGTTTGCATTGATTGTAATCTTCCTTTACATCTTTATTCGTTTCCGCGACTGGAGATATTCACTCGGTACTATTGTGGCATTATTGCACGACGTGTTTGTCACACTGATTGTTTTCTCATTTGCAAAAGAGCTGGTTCCTTTCCCATTGGAGATCGACCAGCATTTTATTGCAGCTGTTTTAACGGTGATTGGTTTCTCCATGAATGATACGGTTATTGTATTTGACCGTATTCGTGAAGATTCTCGCTTGATGCCGGGAGCGCCAATGGGTGAAATAATCAACCGAGCAATCAACGAAACATTAAGCAGAACCATCATGACTTCATTGACGGTTTTCTTAACTATATTGATTTTATTCCTGGTTGGTGGCGAAGTCACAAGAGGTTTTGCCTTTGCGATGTTAGTAGGTGTTATCACAGGTGTCTACTCCTCTATTTTTGTAGCCGCCCCTATCCTGGTAGACCTGCAAGGAAAATCTAAGAAAAAATCGAAAGGCTAAAAATGTAAAGCCCAATAAAAAACCGGAAGCGTAGCCTCCGGTTTTTTTTATTTCATTAAGAGCGATTAAACGGCAAAGCTGGTGCCGCAGCCACAGGTTGTGCTCGCATTTGGGTTAGTAAAAGTAAACCCTCTATTTTGAAGACCCTCTTGCCAATCCACTTCCATACCCAATAAATAGATTTCATGTGCCTTTTCCATCACACAGGAAATTCCCTCAATGGAAAAATGCAAATCCTTATCAGTAGCTTGATCAAATTCTAAAACATAGGTCATACCGGAGCAGCCTCCTCCCTTTACGCCAATACGAAGATGCTTTTCGGGGTTAAAACCCGGTTCGTTTGTCAGTTTTTTAATAGCCTGGATGGCCCCAGCGGTCAAGGTAACAGGCGAAGAAGTAACTATTTCCATGACACAAAATTATAAAAACCTATGGAATCCATTTACTTTTACAGCTGAAGAATAAACGCATGCAAATTGACACTCCGCTGATCAGTCTTCTCCTATCAATTATTGGACTAGTAGTTGCTACCCTTGCCTTTTGGAATAGTCGTTCTAGCGTACCCAATGCCAGCGCTCAACAGACTTATGAAACCACCCCCCTCCGGCTACAGGCTTATGAAAGGTTGGTTTTATTGGCCGAGCGGATTGCGCTTCCCCACCTCATCAATCGGCTTTACCAACCTTCTTTTAGTGCCATTGAAATGAAACAATTATTAGTGGATTCCATCCGACAAGAATTTGAATATAATTCAACACAGCAATTATACGTAAGCCCAATTGCTTGGGATGCTGTAAAAAATTTAAAAGAACAAAATATTTTATTTATCAATCAAATTTTTTCAACCCTATCGCCTCAAGAAAGCGGTTCAGTATTAACTAGAAAATTATTAGAAGCGGAAATGGCAAATCCAGAAGGCCCCTTGTTTGATTTAGTTACACAGACCTTAAACCGTGAGGCAAAAAAATTGATGTCTGCATAATAGTTGCTATGGGCGTAGAAAAGAAATTTACAGACTCAGGTATAGAAATTAAAAACGTTTATACCGCTGCAGATAACAAAGGGAATAACTCCGAGTTGCCTGGTGAATTCCCATATACCAGAGGTGTGCAATCGGATATGTATAGAGGTCGTCATTGGACGATGCGACAATATGCTGGGTTTTCTACCGCAGAAGAAAGTAACCAACGATACCACTACCTATTATCACAAGGGGTAAACGGACTAAGTGTAGCCTTTGATCTGCCTACCCAAATTGGGTACGATAGCGACCATCCACTCTCCGATGGAGAAGTAGGAAAAGTAGGCGTTGCCATAGACTCTTTAGAAGACATGGAGGTACTATTCAAAGACATTAAACTTGACTCCGTTAGTACTTCCATGACAATCAATGCAACCGGTTTTATTCTGCTAGCCCTTTATGTGGCATTAGCCAAAAAACAAGGCTGTAATTTAACTGCGCTAAATGGTACGATTCAAAATGATATTTTAAAAGAATATGCAGCGAGAGGAACGTATATCTACCCACCGCAACCCTCCATGCGTATTATCACTGATGTTTTTGAATGGTGTAGTGATTCATTGCCAAAATGGAACACTATTTCCATTTCTGGATATCATATTCGTGAAGCAGGTAGTACGGCCGCACAAGAAATTGCATTTACGCTTAGCAATGGGAAAGCTTATGTCGAGGCGGCGTTGAAAAAAGGACTCAATATTGACATTTTTGGAAAACGTCTTTCCTTTTTCTTCAATGCCCATAACAATCTTTTTGAAGAGGTCGCTAAATTTAGAGCAGCACGCCGAATGTGGGCCAAACTAATGAAAGAGCTGGGTGCCACAGACCCTAAAGCAATGATGCTTCGTTTTCACACACAAACAGGTGGCAGTACATTAACCGCACAACAACCCTTGAATAATATTTCGCGTGTCACTATTCAATCGCTTGCGGCTGTATTAGGAGGCACACAATCCCTTCACACCAATGGGTATGACGAAGCCCTCAGCTTGCCTACCGAAGAAGCTGCACGAATTGCATTAAGAACACAACAAATCATTGCCTTTGAAAGCGGTGTGCCGGATACAGCTGATCCACTTGCCGGTTCTTATTTTGTTGAGCATTTGACCAATGAAATGGAGAAAGAGGCCAGTCTTATTATGGACACCATTCAACAATTGGGCGGAAGCATAGCCGCTATTGAGCAAGGTTATATGCAAGATGAAATTGCAGCGAGTGCATACCGATTCCAACAACAATTGGAGAAAAACGAAAAAATTATTGTTGGCGTTAACCAATTCAATCAAAAAGAAGAAACAAAAATTCCAATTTTAAAGATTGACGAATCCATTCGAACTAAACAGAGTGAACGACTATCCCAATTACGTAATAAAAGAGATGGCTTGCAATGCGAAAAATGTCTTGAACAAATCAGAAAAGCAGCATTGGAGGGGACTAATCTAATGCCCGTGGTGATAGAGGCAGTAGAAAACTATTGTACACTGGGAGAAATTGCTGATACGTTGAGAAAAGTATTTGGAGAACACCAATAACTTTTATTTTCCTTTTTCGGGTGTCCATCCATCTTTCAGTCCCACCGTTTTATTAAAAATCAAATGTTGCGGTGTACTCTCTTTATCAACTACAAAATACCCTTTACGAATAAACTGAAAACGCTCTTGTGGCGAGGCTGCTAACAGAGAAGGCTCAGCCATCACTTGTGGCAAAACAGTTAAAGAGTTTGGATTGAGATAATGCATGAAATCATTCGACTCATCAGTTGGGTCTTCCACCTGAAAGAGTCGATCATATAATCTGACCTCTAGTTTTACAGCATGTGAAGCACTAACCCAATGTAAGGTCCCCTTCACTGATATTCCACTGGTATCGGCACCACTCTTACTAGTAGGGATATACGTACAATGCAATTCAGTGATAACGCCATTTGCATCCTTGATGACTTGTTCACATTGAATGATATAAGCACTTTTCAACCGGACAAGTTGCCCAGGGGCTAAACGGAAATACTTTTTGGGTGGAATCTCCATAAAGTCGTCCCGTTCAATATAAATTTCTTTACTAAATGGAATTTGACGTGTGCCTCCCGCAGGATCTTCAGGATTATTCTCTGACAATAACCACTCCTCCCCTTCATAGTTAGTGATCACTACTTTAATGGGATCAAAAACAACCATTCTCCGCAATGAAATTTTGTTAAGATGTTCGCGAACACAAAACTCCAACAAGCCTACAT
>CAYFLE010000090.1:0-3099 GCA_964343645.1 uncultured Chitinophaga sp.
GGGCTATAATGCTTGGGGTGATAAATATCCTCCCTATGATTTGGATGATGTGATTCCTACTCTCATTGCGAATCACTACAATTATCCGGTATTTCACCCAGGAATTGTGATGGAAGGGGGATCGGTTGAATTCAATGGAAAAGGAACCGTTCTTACCTCTACTGCTTGTTTGTTAAATCCCAATCGTAATCCTCACTTGAATCAGCAACAGATTGAGCACTATCTCTGTGCGTATTATGGGGTGGAACAAGTATTATGGGTAGATGAAGGAATTGTAGGAGACGATACCGATGGGCATATAGACGATACCGTTCGTTTTGTCAATGAAGACACCGTGCTCACTGTAGTAGAAACCAATCGCGCAGATGAAAACTACTCTTTGTTGCAGCACAACCTTCAACAATTAAAATCGATGCGTCTGCTCAATGGAAAGCAATTAAATATTGTTGAAATTCCTATGCCGGAGCCACTCTTCTACGAAGGACAACGGTTGCCTTGTTCCTATGCCAATTTTTATATTGCTAATAATGCTGTGATTGTGCCCGTTTTCAACACTAAGAACGACGAAAGGGCCTTACAGCTCATTCAGGAGTGCTTTCCTACCCGTCAGGTAGTTGGAGTCGACTCTACAGATATCATTTGGGGACTAGGCAGTTTTCATTGTCTCAGTCAACAAGAGCCCGCCATCGTGTAATTATAGTTTTTCTGCGTGCTGGCTGTTATCCAAACCTACTTCCTCTTCTTCTTCGGTTACGCGTAATGGCGTGATCCAATTAGTAATGCGTAGTAGGATATGCGTTCCTACAAATACAAAAATTGAAACACCCACCATAGCAGCAACTTGTAGGAAAAATAGTTTGGTTTCTCCAAAAATTAATCCGTTGCCCGTGGTGTTGGCTCCATTAATAGTTTGAGAAGCAAACACGCCTGTCAAAATCATTCCCACAATTCCACCCACGCCATGACTCGGAAATACATCCAGTGTATCATCAATGGAAGTTTTACTCCTAAAATCTACCATGGTATTACTGATTAAACTGCTGATAATACCAATTGCTAAGGAATGAGGAATGGTTACAAATCCTGCTGCTGGTGTAATCGCCACTAACCCTACCACTGCTCCAATACAGGTACCCATGGCAGAGGGTTTTTTCCCTTTCATCGAATCAAAGATGATCCAGGTAAAAGCTGCAGCAGCGGAGGCCGTGCAGGTAGTAGCTAGTGCAAGACCTGCCAAGGGGTTGGCACCAAAAGCCGAGCCGGCATTAAACCCAAACCAGCCAAACCATAATAGTCCAGTGCCTAATAATACATAGGTGATTCGTGCAGGGGCATGCGCAGGTTCGATTCTTTTTTTCAAATAGATTGCACTCGCTAAGGCAGCCCATCCAGCACTCATGTGAACAACCGTTCCACCTGCAAAATCAAGCACGCCCCATTGGTATAAAATACCATCTGGATGCCAAGTGGCATGCGCTAATGGGGAGTAAATTAAAATTGAAAACAAGAGTATGAACAGTAAATAAGAAGAAAATTTTATTCGTTCAGCAAATGCACCAGTAATCAGTGCGGGAGTAATGATGGCAAATTTGAGTTGGAAAAATGCAAATACTACTAAGGGGATAGTGGGGGCTAGCTTCCAAGGATCTCCATTAATAACGCCCTTCATCATAAAATAGGTGAATGGGTTGCCAATGATGCCTCCCAGGGAGTCGCCAAATGCTAAGCTAAATCCAATCAGCACCCAAAGAAGCGTAATCAGGGCCATGCAAATAAAACTCTGCAACATGGTGGAGATCACATTTTTTTTACTGACCATACCCCCATAAAAAAAGGCCAATCCGGGGGTCATAATAAGCACCAAAGCGGTGGCTGTAAGCATCCAGGCGGTATCAGCCCAGTTGATGGCGGCAGACTGGTTCAAGGGGGCAGCCGGTTCTTTGTGAAATAAGGAATACCCCAATACGAGAAGCAACAATAAGAATGGGATGAAGGCTAGTTTACGGGAGGATGACATAGGTAAAAAAATGTGGAATAAGAACCACTTGCCTTCAAAAATAAGCTTGAAATGGGTTAATTTTGCTGAATTTGTTTTTTATATACTAACAACCCCACATGCCACAACAATCTACGCCCGCATTATTAGTTCTTGCTGATGGAACGGTTCATCGTGGACGCGCTTATGGAGCCATTGGAACCACCACCGGTGAGATTTGCTTTAATACAGGAATGACTGGTTATCAAGAAGTGTTTACCGATCCAAGTTATTTTGGCCAGATCCTGATCATGAATGCAGCGCATATTGGGAATTATGGCGTAAAGCCAGAGGATGTGGAATCTTCTAGTGTAAAGATCAATGGACTGATTGGGCGAAACTTAGAGGAATTGTACTCCAGAAAACAAGCGAATGGATCGTTGGATGAATATTTGAAAGCGAATAAAGTAGTTTCCATTGAGGGAGTTGACACTCGTTCACTCGTGGCGCAAATTCGAACCAAGGGAGCTATGAATTGCATTATCTCTTCGGAAACAACCGATGTGGAGGCCTTGAAAAAACAATTGCTACAAGTGCCTAACATGGATGGACTCGAATTGGCTTCCAAAGTAAGTACAACGCAGTCCTATGAAATGGGAGATGCGTCTTCCGCTATACGAATTGCGGTGATGGATTACGGAGTCAAAAGAAATATTTTGCAGTGTATGGTGGACCGTGGTGCCTTTGTAAAAGTGTTTCCTGCTAAAACCTCACTTGCCGAAGTAAAACAATTTCAACCCAATGGCTATTTTATCTCCAATGGTCCTGGTGATCCAGCACCGATGGATTATGCCATTTCATTGGTAAAAGAAGTGTTGAAAGAAAATAAACCCGTTTTTGGAATTTGTTTAGGTCATCAATTGCTCGCTCTTGCCAATGGAATTCCCACTTTTAAAATGCATCATGGTCACCGAGGACTCAATCACCCTGTAAAAAATTTGATCAGTGGTCGTTCTGAAATCACCACGCAAAATCATGGCTTTGGCGTAGATCCAGAAGCAGTTAAAAAAGCTGATCATATTGAAATTACCCACGTGAATTTGAACGACCAGTCTATTGAAGGA
>CAYFLE010000090.1:3109-6034 GCA_964343645.1 uncultured Chitinophaga sp.
TATTTGATGAGTTCATTGACTTGATTCAGGCCTCCAAAAACTAAGTATGAAAATTGCCATACTCAATGGACCTAATTTGAATTTACTCGGCAAACGGGAGCCTGAGGTATATGGGCTACAAACTTTTGAAAACTTTTTTCAGCAATTACAACAACAATATCCAGCCGTTACATTTTCCTATTTCCAAAGTAATGTAGAAGGTGAGTTGATCAATGAACTACAACGCGTAGGCTTTGAAGTGGATGGAATAATTTTTAACCCCGGCGGGTATACACACACCTCTGTAGCCATTGGCGATGCAGTGGCTGCTATTCAAACGCCAGTCATTGAAGTGCACATTTCCAATGTACATGCACGGGAGGAATTCAGAAGACTGTCTTATGTCAGCCCCCATGCAAAGGGAGTGATCGCTGGACTAGGACTTCAAGGCTATGAACTAGCGTTGCGCTGGTTTTTGCAGCGCGCTTAATTTTCCTACATATAAGCTACGCCCATGTGTTCCCAGCACAATTTCATTTTCACGTTGCTGAATGACGATGTCGTGTACAGGTACTGATTTTGGTAGACCTGTTACCCATGCTTTATACGTTTGACCGCCATCCCAGCTTACATACACACCGCCATCGGTACCCACATACAAAATAGACGGATTGGTAGGATCTTCTCGAATTACATTCACGGGTTCTAATGGCAAATTACCTGCAATGTCTTTCCACGTTTGTCCGCCATCATCACTGACAAAAACATAGGGATTGAAATGATCATGACGATAGCCATTAAGTGTCACGTACACTCTGTTCTCTTTATGCTGCGAAGCTACAATTCTACTCACCCATAAATTTTTTGTAGCGAGACCAGTGGTAGGTGCGGAAGCCGTTTTCTTTTTAGAAGGTTCAATAGCTTGTTGATGCAAGGCTGTCCAGCTGTAACCTCCATCGGTGGAACGATAAATTTTTCCGTCATCACTACCTGTATAGAGTAATCCCATACGTAATGGTGATTCTTCAATAGTGGTTAAGGTTCCGTAGGGGACATTTCCCTTAATGCCTCCACCCGTCAAATCGCCGCTCATTGCAATCAACGTATCGCCTTTATTGAGGGAACGATGTAAACGATTGCTTCCGTAATAAAGTATATCAGGTTGGTGACGGCTTAGTAAAATGGGTGTTTGCCAATTAAAGCGCAATGGTTTTTCTCCAAGTTCATGTTGCGGACGAATTGATTTTGCACCCCCGCGTTTTTCTTTATTATATCGGGCATAGGCGCCAAATTGTGAACCAGAATACACGGTGCTATTATCACGTTTATCTACTTGTGCTTGCATGCCATCACCACCGTTGATACCATGAAAAGGATATTGTCCGTCATCGGTCCAGCCTATGCCTTCTTTATTGGTGGAAGGGCCCCACCAACTACCGTTATCTTGTAATCCACCATACACATTGTAAGGTTTAGCATCATCGGTGGTGATAAAATAATATTGCCCAACGGAAGGCGTGTTGGCCTTAAACCAATTTTTACCATCATCATACGTTAGGTTCACTCCGCCATCGTTGCCGTTGATTAAATGAGAATCTTTTTTAGGATTGACCCAAAGTGCATGGTGGTCTGCATGTACATTTTCTTTGTCCATCGAGGTAAATGTTTTACCTCCATCGGTAGAAACCTGTGAAGAGAACCCAAGGATAAACACTTTGTTAGGATTTGTATGCGAGGTATAAATTTTGGCAAAGTAGTATCCATAGGTATTGAAAATGCCGATGGGTTTTTCATTGGCTTTTTTCCATTTGTTACCGCCATCGGTACTAACATATACTTCACAACCAGGAATGCCCGTGTTTTGGAAACCATCGTCGCTGTCTAAATAATCCCATAATGCAGAAGGCTTTATTGCTCCCTGGCTTACTAATTTTTTAACGCTACTTGCCGTATGCTGACGAGGAAAACGATTTTTTCGTAAAAAATCATCTAGTCTGCTTTCATTTAAGGAAGCAAAATCAGCCGCACTCATTTCTTTAAAAAGTTCCTTGGTGTAGGAGCTATCAGTTGTTTTTGCTTTTGCTGGGAGTGGTGTATTGTTGTCTACAACGGCATACACCAAATTTGAATTACCAGGGTAGGTGGTTAAGCCAATGCGTCCAATTTTATTTCCCTCCATAAATCCCGAACCGGGTCCTGAAATTTTTTCCCAATTAGCCCCGCCATCTTTGGTGCGATAAATGCCACTGGAAGGTCCACTTTCTTCAAATTTCCATGCTTCGCGACTGCGTTGCCACATAGCTGCATACACAACACCTGGGTTAGCAGGGTCCATAGCTAGGTCTACACATCCTGTGTTATTGTTGACAAACAAACTGCGCTGCCAGGTTTTACCTCCATCGCTTGTTTTGTAAACACCTCTTTCTTCATTGGTAGAATAAAGATGACCAAGTACGGCAACCCAAGCGGTTTGAGGATTGGTAGGATCTAATTCAATGTCTCCAATATGCTGTGATTCTGGTAGACCCAGATAACTCCAATTTTTCCCATTGTCATTGGTTTGATAAACACCCGTACCAGCATAGGAAGAACGACTACTATTTACTTCACCCGTGCCTACCCAAATCAGTCGAGGAGTGGATTTCCAATTGACGGCAATGTCACCAATAAAAAGTACATCCAGGTTGTCCATAATGGGGGTAAAGCTTTGGCCATTGTTCGTCGTATGCCAAAGTCCACCCGTAGCATAAGCCACATAGAATTCAGTAGGGTCATCTGGGTTGGCATCGATATCTACCACACGGCCACTCATAATACTGGGGCCAATATTGCGAAAGGATACACTGTTTAAAAGGGAGTCATTCAATAGGTCCTTTCGCTGTTCCATAGACCGTAGCCGATCTGCTGCGGGTGTGGGACTACCTTGCTCTTGCGCGGAAACGGTTA
>CAYFLE010000090.1:6044-6298 GCA_964343645.1 uncultured Chitinophaga sp.
AGCAAAAATTGATTTTTTTTAAACAGAGTAGTTGACATGACAAGTGTTTTTCGTTTGTACATTCGGGTATGTTCAAACTTACTAAAATAGTCCCAGTATTCTTCCTGCTTTTAGGCCAGTCGGTTTTATTACAGGCTCAATGGAAAAGCTATATTCTTTCTAGGGGCGGAGATACTTTAAATAGGGTAGATCTCAATAGCAAAAAACAAGGCCCCTGGGTAGTGGCTGTTCCGGAAATCAGAGGGGAGAGAGGC
>CAYFLE010000091.1:0-4343 GCA_964343645.1 uncultured Chitinophaga sp.
CCATCTGGCAATTGTTTGACGATGGCAATTTCAATGATTCGATCAGTGCCCAAGTTAACTCCGGTTGTTTCCAGATCAATGAAAGCCAATGGCTTGGTTAGCTGTAACATAATAGTAAAGGTATGATTTTCAGTGAGTGTTTAACCTTAAAAATAATGGAGAAGAAATCCTTTGTCAAGTGGAATACATCACAAAATGACTAGTTTTGCCAACAAAGCGATAAACTATGCGCGGTAAATTTTTTATACTACTTGGAATCGTATTCTTTTCTCTCTTACTCAGTTCCTGTATGGCACCGCGCGAGGGTTGTCCTATGAATGCGACCCCACGCACGAAGTACAGATAATTGCTGTTCAAAATCCTTGCGCATTGATGAAATTCACCAATGCCGCCGTGTTTTTCAATTTGAGTTTACGAAGAATATTGTAGCGATGCACCTCAACCGTCTTAAGTGAGATGTTTAAACTCTTAGCGATTTCTTTTGAAGAAAGTCCTTCTTTAATTAATTGAACCACTTCTATCTCTCTTTTAGATAATGAACTCATATCTGGATGCCCGCCACCATCTTCCAATTCTTGCTGCGCAACAATATTTTTTATTTCCTCACAGATAAATTTATTACCCGCTTTCACCTCCAAGATGGCAGCCACAAATTCTTCCTTGGAAGAATTTTTTGTTACATACCCCTTGGCGCCCATTTGAAACATGCGACGCGCATATGCTGGTAATGCATGCATGGAAATTGCTACGACTAATGCATCGGGAACATCACGTAAAATAATTTTAGTTGCATCAAATCCATTAACTGGTGACATGTTGATGTCCATCAGAATTAGATCTGGCTTTTTTGTTTTTACGAATTCAACGGCTTGGTCTACATCGCTTGTTTCCCCTATTACTTCAAAGCGTGGGTCCGCATTTAAAATAATAGACCAGGATTCACGAATAAGCTTATGATCATCGACCAACAGGAGCGTGATCTTGCCCATAGGATAAGATTTTCACAGGATTAAGGTGCAATAAAAGTAAAGAAAAATGCTCAAGTTGTTACTTGAGCATTAAAAAATCGGGAACAAAAAAACACTTAGTGGAGGCGACCGGATTCGAACCGGTGTCCAAACATATTCGTCGAAAGTCTTCTACATGTTTATTCCAGGATTGCTTGTCGAAGTAAAACAGGATCTGGACGAACCAATCTTACTCGTAGTCACCATTAACTTAAACATTCAGCGTGACTACTCTTTCAAGAAGAGACTGAATGCCGCAACCTGTTTTGTTTGTTGAGTCGGCGGCGGGGCGTGGTAACAGATTAACCGGCCCGGCGGCCCATATGACTACTTAATCACTGATTAGGCAGCCATGGCATACTGAGTATTGCCATTTATAGTTTCGTATTCAGATTAAACTGCTAATTACGCAACGCAGTACATGCTTCTACTTTCAAAGATCTATGCTGTCAAAACCAAACGCCCCCGAACTGACAAAGTTCAATCATTTTCCCCAACCTAGCCAATCATTTGCATTCGCATAAACCATTAGCGAAAGCAATAAAACCATTCCTACTAACTGCGCATATTCTAAAAATTTATCGCTGGGTTTGCGACCAGTAACCATTTCGTAAAGTGTAAATAAAACGTGACCTCCATCTAACGCAGGTATCGGAAGCAAATTCATAAACGCCAGCACAATAGAAAGAAAGGCTGTGATTCGCCAAAATGATTCCCAATCCCAACTAGTGCCAGGAAAAATAGAACCCATTGCTTTGAAACCACCCACCCCTTTGTAAGCACCGGTTTCAGGATCTAAGATCTTTTTGAATTGATCAATATAGTCTTGCAATTCAGAAGCTGCTTTCTTTACACCGCCAGGGATTGCCTGCGGAAAACTTAGTCGCTCTACGTCTAATTTCACCCAACCCAAACTATCCATTTGCTGGTAATTATACCCGTAGGCCAAAAAGCCTATTTTACCTTCTTGATTAATCGGAATGGTAAGGGGGAGTTCAATTCCGTTTCTGTTTACTACAAATAAAGTACTCCTTCCATGAAAAAGAGACATCTTTTCCTGTAGCTCATCGTAGTAAGAAACATGAAAACTATCAATAGAAACAATTTTATCCCCGGGCCTTAAACCACTTCGATAGGCTTGAGTGGTGTCAGGTACTAAATAGGCAATGGCAGGTCTTCGCGCTTCCAAAAAACCTTGCATACTCTTGTTTCTGTTTTCTACTAGCTGACCAATAAGATCTTTATCCAGTAGAATTGTGATTTGTTGATTGCCACGCAGTAACTGAACCTTTTGTCCTAATAGTAGCTTCCGGCGGAGTTTTTCAAAATCATTGACCGGCTGATCATCTACTGATAAAATTCGATCACCGTTTCGTATTCCCATTTTATAGAGCGTACTGTCCACTACATGCACCCCAAATTTCATGGAAGAAGTAGGAATCTTTTTATCCCCCCAAATCATTAAAATGAATGCATAAATCACAAATGCCACTAACACATTCATCACTACACCCCCCACCATAATAATCAAACGTTGCCAAGCCGGTTTACTTCTGAACTCCCAGGGTTGGGCAGGATTCTTGAGTGCTTCTTTATCCATACTCTCATCAATCATTCCTGCAATTTTCACGTAACCACCTAAGGGCAACCAACCCACCCCATACTCAGTGTCCCCTTTCTTTTTTTTATAGAGTGAGAACCAAGGGTCAAAAAAAAGATAGAACTTCTCTACTCGGCAGTTAAACCAACGAGCAGTGATATAGTGTCCAAACTCATGAAGGATCACTAAAATTGAAAGCGATAATAAAAGTTGTCCAGCCTGTAACCCTACAGCGGACCAATTGATTGCAAGTAGTAGCATAAAATTGAATTCCAACAAATGATTGTTGGATTATAGATTTAATTGATCAGCGGCAAAGTTACGCGCGGCTGCATCGCTCTCAAAATATTCCTCCAAAGTAGGATGCTGTATAAAAGGCACGGACTGCATCGTTTTCTCGATAATGGTAGTCATGTCCAAAAAGTTGATCCGATTGCGCAAGAATGCGTACACCACAATTTCATTAGCCGCATTCATAATACAAGCTAGGTTACCCCCCTTCTCTAACGCTTCACTCGCCAGTGCTAAATTTCTAAAAGTCTTAACATCTGGTTCTTCAAAACTCAAACTTTTAACAGCCTTGAAATCTAGTCGAGGATATTGATTGAGTATGCGATGTGGAAAAGCTAAGGCATATTGTATGGGTAATTTCATGTCAGGCAACCCCATTTGTGCCTTAATACTTCCATCCTCAAACTGAACCATGCTATGAATAATACTTTGTGGATGAACCACTACCTGGATCTGCTGAGGTCTTAAATTAAATAACCACTTTGCTTCGATCATCTCTAACCCTTTGTTCATCAACGTAGCCGAATCAATGGTGATTTTTGCCCCCATCGACCAGTTTGGATGTTGCAACGCATGTTCTCGTTTGACGTTCACGAGATAGTTTGTTTTTCGCCCTAAAAAAGGGCCACCAGACGCCGTCAAGATCACTTTTTCAATTTTGTTTTTGGTCTCGCCCACCAAGCATTGAAAAATAGCTGAGTGCTCAGAATCTACAGGAATGATAGGAACTTTATTCTCTAGGGCAGTCCGCATCACAATGTCCCCAGCTACCACTAGCGTTTCTTTATTGGCAAGTGCAATGGCCTTCCCATTCTTGATTGCGGCGAGTGTAGGGCGCAAACCTGCATATCCAACAATGGAAGCGAGCATTAAATCATAACAATCCATGGCCGCTACTTCTTCCAGCGCCTTTTCACCCGCAAACACTTTGATTCCTTTGTCTTGCAACGCTTCTTTAACAACTGAATATTTTTTTTCATCACCAATCACTACCACATTTGGCTGAAAACGTAAGGCCTGTTCAATTAACAATTTTTCATTTTGTTGGGCCGTTAAAACTTCAGCGGTAAATAGAGTCGGGTTTGCCGCAATTACTTCTAGTGCCTGTGTACCAATTGAACCAGTGGATCCAAAAATGGCGATTCTCTTTGTAGGGTGCGACTGATTCATGAATGTGCAGCGTTAGGTTGTGTGAACGAAGTTAATACATCAGCGATCTTGCGGTCATTACTCAGACGGGGAACTTTGTTTTGCCCACCCAATTTCCCAATGGATCGCATATAATCTACAAAGCCTCCCTTATATATTGGTACTATCTGTAGCGGTTGTAAAATATTTCCTTTGATTAAATCATCATAGTAAACATTTTTTGCACGGAGATGCCCATCAATACATTTTGCAAAATCGAGCAGGTTGGCTGGCTCTCTGTCAAACTCAATAAACCA
>CAYFLE010000091.1:4353-6263 GCA_964343645.1 uncultured Chitinophaga sp.
TTCCCGGATACTCCCGGAAAACTCTTCCAAGGCCTTATTTAAACTATACTCTACCTCCTCTCCTATCACATGTTCGCCAAATGCTGATATAAAATGCTTGGTTCTTCCCACCACTATAATTCGGTACGGATCCACTGACACAAATCGTACGACATCCCCAATTTCATACCCCCATAATCCGGCATTACTATTGATCACTAGTGAATAGTTTTCTCCCACTTTTACTTCCTCAAGAGAAAGGCGATGTCCGGAATCTTTTCCCACTTCTTGCAATGGAATAAATTCAAAAAATATACCGCTGTTTGTATTCAGTAAGAGACCTTGTTGATCCAATGTATCCTGAAATGCAAAAAAACCTTCACTCGCAGGGAATAGTTCAATAGTATCTACAGGTCGACCAATGCTCTCTATTAATTTAGACTTGTAGGGTTCAAAATTGACTCCCCCTTGCACCATCACACTAAATTGAGGAAATAATTCTCCTACCTTTTTGCCACTCTTTGCCATTAATGCATCAAAATACATTTGCATCCAAGGTGGAATGCCGCTGATGAGTGTCATGTTCTGATGAAACGTTTCCTCTACTATTTTTCCCAGCTTTGTTTCCCAATCCTCTATACAATTTGTTTCATAAGAAGGCAATTGGTTAGCTCGTAAATAACTTGGGATATGATGATTGACAATTCCACTCAATCGACCAGTTGGAATTCCCCCCACTCGTTCTAATACTGGTGAGCCAGACAAAAAAATCAATTTCCCATCTGCAAACCGGGTGTTTCCACTTTGTGCCATATAGCAAAGCAGAGCATTTCTGGCTGTATTAATATGGTTTGGAATCGAGTCTTTGGTAATGGGGATATATTTAACTCCACTAGTTGTGCCAGAAGTTTTGGCGAAGTAAAGGGGACGGCCTTTCCATAGTACATGTTGAGCTCCTTCCTTTATTTTATCGATCCAGGATCGTAGTCCTTCGTAATCCTGTATCGGTACTGATTGCTTAAATTGCTGATAATCATTAACTTCGAGCAAATTCACGTGACGCCCATACTGGGTTTTGCCTCCTACTTTAAGCAAATCTTGAAAAATGGCCTTTTGATGGTCAAGGGCCGCGCGCATTTCCTTTTGTATGTTACGCTGAACATAAGCAGCAAACGGTTTGGCAAAAAATGACTTTATTTTCATGGAAATACGGCGGCTTGTCGAATTTGGCAAATTTAGGGCAGGCAAACATAGGAAAAGGGGGCGCCATTTGGCTAGTGAAAACCTTAAAAATGAATGAGATTTTCCGTTGGCAGGTTCAGTCTTATTCCCTACCTTTGCCGTCCTAATTTTTATAGTATGGTAGCTATCATTAAAGTAGCCGGTCAGCAATTTAAAGTGGAAAAGGATCAAACCTTATACGTTCCTCATGTGGAAGGTAACGCCGGCGATAAGTTAGACCTAGAAGTTTTGTTAGTAGACGCTAATGGCAAATTGTCTGTAGGCGCTACAGCAGGTTCTAAAGTGCAAGCTGAAATTGTAGGTCAAGTAAAAGGTGATACGGTGATTGCCTACAAACAAAAAAGAAGAAAAGGTTTTCATAAAAAGAAAGGACATCGTACTGCTTATACAAAAATTAAAGTTTTAAGCATCGCTTAATCATTTATCGAATTATCTAAAACAATACAACCATGGCACATAAGAAAGGAGAAGGTAGTGTTAAAAATAACCGCGACTCACAAAGCAAACGTCTTGGTGTAAAAATATTTGGTGGACAACCTGCATTGTCTGGTAATGTCATCGTACGTCAACGTGGTACTGTTTATCATCCAGGTAAAAATGTTGGAGTAGGAAAAGACTTTACACTTTTTGCATTAGCGGATGGCTTAGTTGAATTTAAAAAAGGAAGAAATAACAGAACAATTGTATCT
>CAYFLE010000092.1:0-4658 GCA_964343645.1 uncultured Chitinophaga sp.
ATTTTTCAATTGCGCCATTTCCGCTTGAACACGTTTAGCACTCTCCAAGGAGGATGCAATACTTTTTTCGCGCTCACGTAATCCGTTGATGATAGCAGGCCATGCAAATTTGGCTAGCAGGAAAAAGACAGCTAGAAAAGCTACCAATGTCCAAATCAGTAAGCCAAAGCCAGGAGTTAACAGATTCATAGTATAAGTAGTTTCAGTTTTTAAAGTGAACTACTGCATCCTCCGCCCTGTGCTTCCGATGCAGTAGTTGTAGACCAGGTTAAAGTACCATGGCCAAAAATCCCACGATGATCGCGAACAGGGCAGCACCTTCTACAAGGGCAGCTGTCAAGATCATGTTACCGCGGATGTCGTTACTTGCTTCAGGTTGACGGGCAATGGCTTCTAAAGCACCTTTACCAATCTGTCCGATACCGATACCGGCACCAATTGCAGCAAGACCTGCGCCTACTGCACCACCTGCGTTAGCAACTTCAGCCAGCAGCATTACATTCATAAGATCCATGTTGGTTGTATTGAGGGTTAAAAAATAAACAATTAATGATGCGCTCCTTCGGCACTATCATGGTGATCTCCTTCCAGAGCTTGACCAATAAATACCGCACTGAGCATGGTGAAAATAAATGCCTGAAGAAAAGCAACTAGTACTTCAATCAGGTAGATGAATACAGTAAATCCAATAGATAATGGAGAAGCGCCCCATCCAGCAATTGGACTTAATTCGCCGAAAATGAATATCAATGAAATCAAACAAATAATAATAATGTGACCAGCAACCATGTTTGCAAAAAGACGAATGATCAAGGCAAAAGGCTTAATGAATACACTGAGAAACTCGACCGGCACCAAAATAAATTTTACACCCAGCGGCACTCCAGGAGGATTAAAAATATGTGCCCAGTAATGTTTGTTAGAACTAAATAAAATAACCACAAATGAAATCAGACCTAATACTACGGTGAAGGCAATATTACCGGTTACGTTAGCAGAACCCGGAATCAATCCAAAGATGTTATTCACCAGAATAAAAAAGAACACAGTCAATAAGAAAGGAAGATATTTTTCATACTTGTGCCCGAGGTTCGGCTTTGCTACTTCGTCACGTACAAAAGTGATAACCGGCTCCAATAAACTCTGAGAGCCTTGAGGAGCAGTGGTTACACCAATTCCTTTTTTGTAACGACCGGCTACACGGAACATGAGTACCGTAAATACGATTAATGCCAATAACATTTGCACCACGTTTCTTGTCATAGACAAATCGTAGTATTGAACGGTAGGATCATATTTCCCATTGGCATCGAGCGGGACAATGGTACCTACAGAGAATTTTTTTGAATCAAGTTCCAACTCGTGTATCGAATGCTCCGTTAAAATAGTGTACCCTTTGTAAGCTGCATGTCCATGTTCAAAATGGGAAGACATAAAAATATCCCAAGTACCGCGTGTAGGAGAATATAAAATAATTGGGAGAGGCAGTGTTACTGGATGTTCTCCAATATCCATGAAATGATATTCATGCCCATCTAAAACGTGTCCAAAAATTACTTCTGCTGCGTCAAATTTCTTTTTTTCAGCCGGTTGCTCGTGTGTTTCAGTAGCAACTGCTGCCTCAGTATGCGTATCTCCTTTTGATTGAGGAGCGGTGTGTTCTTGGTGATGCTCCTGTGCCCAAAAAAACAAAGGAGATAAGGTAAAAACGAAGGTGAAAACCAGCGTTTGAAAGTAAATTTTACGACTACTGCACATACCTGCCTCGAAATTTTGCGCAAAGATAGGGGTGAGTGCCTAAAAAACCGAAGAAAAACAGACAAATCAACCCCTGTTTTTGACCCCTTTTTTACCTCCTATTCAGGAGTAGAAAACTGCATCTTAAACAGCTTCGCATAATGCCCATTTTGCTGCATTAACTGGTCATGAGAACCCATTTCTACCAGTATCCCCTTATCCAAAACCATGATCCTGTTGGCTTTGCGTATGGTAGACAGGCGATGGGCAATTACAATAGAAGTTCTTCCCTTGATTAATGTGTTAATTGCATGCTGAATGAGTTGTTCGCTTTCGGAGTCAATGGAGGAGGTGGCCTCATCCAGAATCAAAATAGAGGGGTCATATAATAATGCGCGTACAAAAGATAAAAGCTGTCGTTGACCCATGGATAACCCGGCCCCCCTTTCTCTTACATCGTAGGCATAGCCTCCGGGCAATTGTTGTATAAAATCATGCAGACCAATTAATCGAGCTGCTTGCTCTACCCTTTCCTGGCTAATTGCAGAGTTTCGAAGGGTGATATTGTCTAAGATAGACCCCGAAAACAGGAATACATCTTGCAACACCACCCCCACCTGGCTTCTGATTTCATCTAATGTATATGAACGAACAGAACGTCCGTCAATTTTAATGTCTCCCTCTTGAAATTCATACAAACGGGTCAACAAACCAGTAATGGAAGTTTTTCCACTTCCCGTATGACCAATTAATGCGATGGTCTCCCCGGGTTGAGCCGCAAAAGAAATTCCCTTTAGTACTGGAACACCGGGTTGATAGGAAAATTGCACATTTTCAAATTCTATTCTCCCTTGAAATCGAAGGGAGGAATGCTCCGTAAACACAATGGGAGGCGCCGCTTCTGAATTATCTAACACTTTAAAAACACGTTCACTGGCAATCATTCCCATTTGAAGCACATTGAATTTATCTGCTAAAACACGCAGCGGTCTGAATAATAAATTCAAACAAAGGATGAATGCAATGACGGTCCCTTGTTGATTTTCCTGTAGGTGCAAGGCTTCTTTTGAAGTCCACCAAACAACCAAGCCTATTGACAAGGCTAACACAATTTCAACCACTGGAAAAAAAACAGAATAGGCAAATATGGCTTTGATATTGGCATCACGATGTTGTCGATTAATCACTTTAAATTTTTCCATTTCCAGTTCCTCGGCAGCAAACGCTTGAACAATCGACATGCCGGTTAAATGTTCTTGCACAAATGCATTAAGCGCTGCTACGGCATTACGTACGGCATGAAAAGATCGGTTAATACTTTCTTTAAAAACATATGTCGCAATAATCATGATGGGAAAAGGAATGAGTGCGATAAACGTCAATTGCCAATCCGCCCAAAACATATAAGTAAGCACACAAAAGATGGATAAAAGGTCAGCGATGATAGGCACCAACCCATCTGCAAAAATATCATTGATGGATTCTATGTCATTGACAGTTCTAGTAGTGAGTGTTCCTATTGGTGTTTTGTCAAACTGAGAAAGATGCAGTCGAAGAATTTTTTCATAGGTAGCAATCCGCATATCCATGACCACGGATTGCCCCAATGATGCCGTCAAAAAAGTAAATCCGAATCGCAAGGCGGTTTCAATCACTATGATCCCGATTTGAATCATTGTAATCAAAACAACCATTTTAGGAATTTCCTTGAGTATATACGCATTGACGGTTTGTTGAATCAATAAAGGGCGAAGAGGCGTAACGAGTGCCAATAGAATTGCCAACAAAATGGAAGCCCAAAATTTAGTTTTATACGGAGCTGCAAATTCTAAGACCCTTCTTAATAAATTCCAATCAAAAAATGTTCGGGAAGCAGTTGACACGTTATGGATTTGAGGGCGACGCGATCGCTTTTGTATAGGCTTTGATAAAAAGGGCTCCTAAATTTTTATGCGGGGGAACATAGTCTTCAAAAATTTTATCAGTCACCAACCGATCTAACTCCTGCCAAAAACCTATCCACTCGATATCATTACCAGACCGAAGTTTTTCCATGAGCAGTCGTAAAAAGGGATTGTTGACTGGCGCATCTGCAATTTGTTTGGTGCCAATGATGTGCGCATCTGGTGCTTTTTCCAAAATGTCATGAATCATATTATAGCCTCCACAAGAACCCATGAATACAATTTTTGAGGCGGGCGACATTTGTGCAATAGTATAGGGCGCATTATAACTATGTCCTCGATTGATAGTAACACGAGGAATTATTTTTTGTTGTTGCAGAAAATTGTTGAGTTCTTCCTGAGCCTTTGCATCCTCATTAAGTTCTTCGGGCAAGGGACGATTCATATACAAATTGACAGGCTTCCCTTTATAGGAGCTAACCTTTACCCAATATTTATTAGATTGATCGATCCGCCAATTTGCATTGTTAAACATATTGACTAATCCAGGGAAAACGCCAATACCATCTTTATCTCCATAAATAAATAATTGCACATTCACTCTTCCACTATCATCGGCCAAATCTTTAAAAGGCACTTGATACACCGGAGGGATACCCAGTTCTTTAGTTAGATCAATTTTTTTAGTGCTATCAGCAGACAGGAATAGTTTTTCCAAAATTGAATAAATCACCATCCCTTTCCTACTCCCCTTTTGTGTTGCTTCGGCATAATTCTCCTTGATATTTTGCAACATCCGATTAGCCACTGGTTGTAAACTTTCAGCGATGCTGGCATAAGAATCAGCCACATCGGCTCCATCTTCCAACCCATCCGTTTTATCTAGGTTTTTTACAAAAGCCCGCATTAATGTATTAGCTGGATCTTCTTGTCCTTGTTTTTTAGACGGAGGGAAAGAAGCTAAAAATTCATCCAGTGTATTAAATGCTGCCGCCATCTTGATAAACTTTCGATACC
>CAYFLE010000092.1:4668-6199 GCA_964343645.1 uncultured Chitinophaga sp.
AGTCACCACGATTCCCAATTTTAGTCATCATAAGCGGATAAACTCCGCGGACAAAGCTGGATGTATAAATCGTACCATCTGAGGATACCGCTAAATAATACAACTCAGCGGCAGTGAGTGATTGCAGAATTTTAAATCGAACTTGTAAATCTTTTTCATTGTGCAAGGCATTGATCACCGTTACAAAATGAGCACGCGCTTTGTCTTCCAATCGACTCGTTAAAATACGATGCTCCATTGCCGTATCGCCCCGAATAGCACGCGCCACATAATCCATTTGTGTGGCCACCAATAATCGGTAGTATCCTAGGGTATCTTCTTTTACAGCATCGATCTGTTCTAAAGAGGTGCGACCCTGTAAAATATTATCAACAAAGGGGAAATACTGCTGTCCACTTTTACTAAAAGCCATTTTAGCCACTAAGGCAACAAAAGGGTCATCCGTAATGGAGCGAATACGAAATCCCAACCGATCAGCTGATGCTGCATAATCATATAATTGACGTGGATAAATTCTTGCAACCGCTTTGATTAAACTATCAGCATAAGAAACATCCGGATTGCGTTGTAAAACGGGAAATGTTTTATCAGGATAAAGTGTGCAGTATTTAAGTAATAAATTTTCTTGACAAACACGATAACCGCTATTTCTTTCAAAAATTCCTGCTGCCATTAACGCAGTACCTGCATCATACGGAAGCTCCACTACATAGGGTGCTATGTTTTCGCCCTGGCGATCCGCTTTCATACACGCCTCATAATTGGCTATCAGCATAGATAAATACTGCGGCTTCACCCCTTCTGCTCCAGCTCTCTTCCAATTTTCTCTAAAATATTTAAGTACCCCTTCTAACCCAGATAGATAATTAACTTTTAGTCGATGATCCAAAATAGGATCTGTTTCAATAGTAAAACTAATACGTGAAACGTCATACCGCAAGGAACGCGTCAGTGTTTCATTAAGTGTGCTATTATCACTCGGTGTAAAAAGGTTATCTTTTTTACCATCCCCCTCCATAATTAATTTTCGTTCGGTAAAAATTAAATCATGGTTGCGCTCCCTTTTAAATTCAGGTTTGTACCCTACAGGAAGTGGAAAAGAATCGGAAAATGTTTGCCCCTGTCCTTGCGCGAAAGAAAGCTGAAACAAGCCAACTATAAATAGTATAAAATAGGGACGGTGCATCAAGCAGCAAAGTTACAATCCAGCCGTTAATATTAAGTTATCATTAAGTCTTAAACTAGTTTCAACACTATTGCGGGAGAACGAGAAATATTCTGATAAATTTGCTCAAACAACCTCCATGGAAAACAAGGCCCGTAAAGTACTGATAGCAGACGACGAGCCGGATATTCGTGAAATTCTGGAATATAACCTACGTGCAGAAGGGTTTGAAGTGATTGTGGCTAAAGATGGAGATGAGGCTTTAGACAAAGCCAAAAAAACAAAGCCTGACCTGATACTACTCGATGTCATGATGCCCAAAAAGTCAGGAGTGGAAGTGTGTGAACTATTACGATTGCAGCCTGC
>CAYFLE010000093.1:0-221 GCA_964343645.1 uncultured Chitinophaga sp.
CACCGGAACTCTGCTGGACGATCTGTCAGCGTTTTCAACAACTATTGATTCGAACTACTTTCATAAAAAAGGGGCGAGCTAATCACTTGCCCCTTTTTTATTGCTCCATTACGCAAAGAAGAGGTAACTCAAACTTATGGCAGTCAGCACTCCGACTAAGTCTGCCAATAACATAGATCCAATCGCATAGCGCGTATTCCGAACGCCCACTGATCCAAAAT
>CAYFLE010000093.1:231-6122 GCA_964343645.1 uncultured Chitinophaga sp.
GGCCATAGGTCTTCATAGTGTCTAACATCATACCCCGTGCCCCACTCCCACTCAATGGCTTTATTAATGCAGTAGGAAGACCATCTACAAAACGGGTGTCAGCCCCTAATGCTGCAAACAGATATTTTACCCCGTTAATTAAATAGTCAAAGCTTCCGCTAGTACGAAGTAAACTAATCGCCACCAACATCCCCACGATGTATGGAATAATACGAATAGCTGTTTCAAAGCCGCCTTTTGCCCCCTCCACAAAAGCGTCAAATACATCAATCTTTTTATAGACCCCTCCTGCTACAATGGCTACAAAAATGAACAGAATAAGTCCATTGCTCAATTTAGATGAGAACAATTGTGATGAAGCGGCATCTAATTTTATAACATAGCTCACTAAAAGCGCAATCAATCCAGTGATGGCTCCCACCCACCCGATAATAACTGGTTGAAATAAATTGATACGCTGTCTCCAGGAAACAATAAATAAGGCCGCCATAGTCGCCACAAAAGTGGCAATCATGCAAGGAATAAAAATATCAGTGGGGTCAGCTGCACCTAATCCAGAACGATATGCGATAATCGTGACAGGAATTAGTGTCAATCCCGATGCATGAAGCGCCAAAAACATCAATTGCGCATTGCTTGCCACTGACTTATTGGGATTTAACTCTTGCAAACTTTCCATGGCTTTAAGACCAAAGGGAGTAGCTGCATTATCCAGATTCAACAGGTTGGCTGAAAAATTCATCATCATATGCCCCGTTGCGGGATGTCCTTTAGGAATATCTGGAAAGATGCGTGAGAAAAAGGGCCAGATTATTCTAGATAAAAGCCGCACCCCTCCTGCCTTTTCTGCAATTGATAAAAACCCCATGAATAGAGCCAAAATTCCCACAAGGGGTAAAATAATATCTAAAAACGCATTCTTAGCCGTTTCGATGACCCCATCCACCCGTTTAACCAACTTGGTTTGAATAGCAATAAAAGAATAGACCTGTAAGTGAGGATATAACTTACTAATAGAACCAATCGAGGTTTGCTGGTCAGTAAGCAGATAAGTTGCCTTCGAAGGCTCATTGGTGGGATAAAAACTGTAATCAGCTAAAAAGGTCGAATATCCGGTGGATAATCCCAACCGGGCGGGATCGCCTGCTGCTACATAAAAGATGCTATCATTTTTATCTGTCGACTTACCCGTAATCATTCGCATAAAAATTTTCTCATCCCCATTTACCATGCGATAAGTTCCCAGGAGAAATGCTATCATCACAAAGGCTGCCCAGATTTTTGTCAATGTCATAATCTTATTTTTCTTCCCTGAAGATAGGAAAATTGAATTCTGTACTTTTGCACCCTCCAATTTTGATTCACTTTTAATTTACCCTATGGCTTTACAGGCAGGAATAGTAGGACTTCCAAACGTTGGCAAAAGCACCCTTTTTAATGCAGTGAGTAATAGCGCTAAAGCACAGGCGAGTAATTACCGATTTTGCACCATCGATCCCAATGTGGGATTGGTAGATGTACCCGACTTTCGGTTGCAAAAATTAGCTGAACTGGTCCAACCTGATAAAATTGTCCCAACCCAAATTGAAATTGTTGATATAGCCGGGCTGGTTAGAGGGGCTAGTAAAGGAGAAGGATTAGGTAATAAATTTTTAGGTAATATTCGTGAAGTAGATGCTATCATTCATGTTATTCGTTGTTTTGAGGATGAGAATATTTTGAGAGACGAGGGAGCCATTAATCCTGTTGGTGATAAAGAAATCATTGACACCGAACTGCAATTAAAGGATTTGGACAGTGTTGAAAAGAAAATTCAAAAGACAGAAAAACAAGCAAGAATTGACCCGAAATTAAAGGGAGAATTAGATATACTAATCCGTTGCAAGGACCATTTAGAAAAAGGAAAAAATATTCGGGAGTTAAATCTGAGTAAAGAAGAAAGAGTGGCTATTGCGGACCTTTTTTTATTAACAGAAAAGCCCGTGTTGTATGTAGCGAACGTCGATGAGTCATCAATGCATACAGGTAATAAATTTTCAGCCGCCCTACAAGTTGCTATTCAACCCGAAAAGGCAGAATTAATTATCATGAATAATTCCATCGAAGCACAGATTGCAGAAATGGAAGAAGCCGGCGATAAGCAATTATTCATGGAAGAATATGGCATGAAGGAGCCCGCATTAGATCGCTTAATTAGAGGTGCCTATAAGCTACTGAATCTTTTCACCTATTTTACAGCGGGTGTGCAGGAAGTAAGAGCCTGGACCATTCAACAAGGCTGGAAAGCCCCCCAAGCCGCAGGTGTTATCCATAGCGACTTTGAAAAAGGATTTATCAAAGCAGAGGTAATTGCCTATGATGATTTTACCCATTTTGGCTCAGAAGCGGCCTGTCGAGAGGCTGGAAAGCTGAGAATTGAGGGAAAGGAATACCTAGTAAAAGACGGTGATGTGATGCATTTTAGATTTAATGTATAAATCTAGATAGATTTCACTAAACATTGATTAACAATATTTTATTCGTTTTCAGCTAATCCGGCCATCATATACTCGCGATTCAACCGAGCGATATTCTCAATAGAAATTCCCTTTGGACAAACGGCCTCACAGGCACCTGTATTTGTACAAGCACCAAATCCCTCTTTATCCATTTGAGCGACCATGTTGAGTGCACGCTTTTTCTTTTCTGGGCTTCCTTGCGGCAATAAAGCCAAATGAGAGACTTTGGCAGAAACAAAGAGCATCGCAGAGGAGTTTTTACAAGCTGCTACACAAGCGCCGCAACCAATACATGCCGCAGCAGCAAAAGCTGCATCCGCTTTATCTTTTTCAACCGGAATCGCATTGGCATCTACGGCATTTCCTGTGTTCACTGAAATATATCCCCCAGCCTGAATGATGCGATCAAAAGCACTTCTGTCAACCATTAAGTCCTTCACCACGGGGAATGAATTAGCCCTCCATGGTTCCACTACAATTGTATCGCCGTCTTTATACGCGCGCATGTGCAACTGACAGGTCGTATTCTGCTGCCAAGGACCATGCGGACGTCCATTGATATACATGGAGCACATTCCACAAATTCCTTCTCTGCAATCATGATCAAACGCTACTGGCTCTTTCCCTTCTTTAATTAATTGTTCATTCAACACATCAATCATTTCCAGGAATGACATTTCAGAAGAAATATTTTGTACCGGATACGTCTCAAAATGTCCCTTATCAGCTGCGTTTTTTTGGCGCCAAACTTTGAGGGTAAGATTCATTGTATAGTGTTGCATAAAAATTATTTATAACTACGTTGAGAGGGTTTTGCTATTTCAAACTGTAAAGGCTCCTTGTGGAGTTGCCATTGACTATCCTTCTGATATTCCCAAGCAGCCACATACGCATAGTTGACATCATCACGCTTAGCCTCCCCTTCTTCCGTTTGGCTTTCTTCTCTGAAATGGCCGCCGCAACTTTCATTTCTGTCGAGTGCATCCTGACACATCAGTTCTCCTAATTCAATAAAATCTGCTACGCGACCTGCTTTATCTAACTCCTGGTTCATTTCATGAATTCCACCAGGCACTTTAACATCAGACCAAAACTCTGCCTTCAATTGTCGTATTTCAGCAATAGCTTGTTTCAATCCTTCTTCGCTGCGAGCCATCCCACATTTATCCCACATGATTTTACCAAGACGCTTATGGAAGCTTTCTACTGTTTGTTTTCCTTGTATGGATAACAACTTATTCAATCGTTCTGCCACTGCCTTCTCTGCCTCCTCAAAGGCTGGATGAGTGGTAGGAAGTGGTTTAGTGGCAATTTCATCCGCCAAATAGTTTCCTATGGTGTAAGGAATCACAAAATAACCATCTGCAAGTCCTTGCATCAATGCAGAAGCTCCTAAACGATTTGCGCCATGGTCACTAAAATTCGCCTCACCAAGTGCATACAAACCGCTTACAGAGGTCATCAATTCATAATTGACCCACAAACCTCCCATGGTGTAGTGCACAGCGGGGTATATGCGCATAGGCACCTCGTAAGGATTTTCACCAGTGATTTTTTCATACATATCAAACAGGTTCCCATATTCCTCTTTAACCACTTCTTTACCCAAATTAATCAGGGTAGCCGTGTCAGGATTAGCAATCCCTAACTTATTGGCCTCTGCTTTTCCATACTTATTGATCAAATTATATTTGAAATCCAAATAAACAGCTTGACCAGTGGTTCCTACACCAAACCCAGCATCACATCTTTCTTTTGCAGCACGGGAGGCAACATCGCGAGGCACTAGATTACCAAATGCGGGATATCTTCTTTCAAGGAAATAATCTCTTTCTTCCTCAGGTATATCATTTGGTGCACGTTTGTCATCTTTTTTTGCAGGTACCCAAATACGACCATCATTACGGAGCGACTCAGACATCAAGGTCAACTTAGACTGGTGATCTCCACTTACTGGAATACAAGTGGGGTGAATTTGCGTAAAGCAAGGATTTCCAAAATATGCCCCTTTCTTATGCGCTTTCCAAGCAGCTGTTACATTGCTGCCCATGGCATTTGTCGACAAGTAAAAAACATTTCCGTAACCACCTGTACAAAGTAATACAGCATGACCAAAATGTCTTTCTAATTCTCCGGTCACTAAGTTTCTGCAAATTATTCCACGAGCCTTGCCATCAATCACCACTACATCTAACATCTCGTGACGGGTAAACATTTGCACTTTTCCTAAGGCCACTTGTCTTTCTAATGCTTGATAAGCCCCAATCAATAACTGTTGACCAGTTTGCCCCGCTGCATAAAAAGTTCTTTTTACCTGTGTTCCTCCAAAGGAACGGTTATTTAGCAAACCGCCATATTCACGTGCAAAGGGTACTCCTTGCGCAACGCATTGATCGATGATATTGACACTCACTTCAGCCAAGCGATGCACATTTGCTTCACGCGCCCTATAATCGCCCCCCTTTATAGTATCATAAAAAAGACGAAAGACAGAGTCTCCGTCATTTTGATAATTTTTAGCTGCATTGATCCCCCCTTGTGCAGCAATGGAGTGAGCACGACGAGGAGAATCCTGAAAACAAAAAGCTTTTACTTGATAGCCTAACTCCCCTAATGAAGCAGCAGCAGAGGCGCCCGCTAAGCCAGTCCCCACCACTATCACTTCTAATTTTCTTTTATTGGCCGGGTTCACCAATTTACAGTGGCCTTTGTAATCTGTCCATTTTGTTTCCAGAGACCCAGCAGGAATTTTGGAATCCAACATAGCAATACTTTTCAAGTTTTATAATTAGTTAACCCAACCTAAATACATACTAATAGGCATCAACGCAAATGCAAGCGATACGACAATTGCGAAAATCATTCCAACACTTTCGATCATTGATAAATATTTCGCATTACTTACACCTAACGTACGGAATGCGCTTTGAAAACCATGGAGCAAATGCCAGGCTAATGAAATACACCCTAGCACATAAAGAACAACAACCACTAAGTTGCCTTGGAAAACGGCTAGCATTTCACCATATAGATCGTGGTACTCCTTGCCATCTATCAAAACAGGATTTAGACCAGTGATTCGGCTGGGCACCCAAAAATGGGAAAGGTGCATTACCAGGAAAAGAAACAACAGTGTTCCCAAAATACCCATACTGCGGCTATACCATTTACTGCCCTTATTGCCCATGGTAACCGCATACCCTTTTTTGCGAGCAGCACGGTTACTAAGTTCTAATGACCAACCTTGTAACATGTGAATGATAAAACCCGCAAACAGGCCTATTTCTAAAATTCTAGGCACCACGTTTGCACCCATGAAATGGGCAGCCTTGTTAAACATGACGCCGCCGTCCATCGCCCAAATACAAGCATTTAACCCTACGTGTACCACTA
>CAYFLE010000094.1:0-1029 GCA_964343645.1 uncultured Chitinophaga sp.
GTCCACACACACACACAATTATTTTTTATTTGTGTGTGTGTGTGTGGATAATATTTTTTTATTAAAAAATTCTTAAAAAAATATTAAAATTTATTGCGAACAAAAGGTATCTCTCCTAATCCCTTTATTACATTCGCAATATAATATCTATATATGTTTATTGAACCTAATAATAATGGCGAAAAAAGAGGAAGTATCGAAGTAATCTGCGGGTCCATGTTCAGCGGAAAAACAGAAGAGCTGATCCGAAGATTGAAGAGAGTTCGCATAGCGAATTTGCGTGTAGTTGCATTCAAACCTTCCATTGATGTACGTTATGCAACTGAAAAAATTGTATCACATGACACTAATGTAGTGGACTCTTTCCCTGTGACAAAGGCTAGTGAAATATTAAATCAATACAAGGATGCCGAGGTGGTAGGAATTGATGAAGCGCAGTTTTTTGATCCAGAAATTGCCGACATCTGCGATGTGCTAGCATTTAGAGGAGTACGAGTTATTGTGGCGGGGTTAGATATGGATTTTTCAGGCAAACCATTTGGTCCGATGCCAAATATTCTCGCAAAAGCAGACTATGTAACCAAGCTACATGCCATCTGTCAACAATGCGGAAGTATGGCTAATTACTCTTATCGAAAAGTTGCCAATGAAGAACAAGTGATGCTGGGTGCAACTGATTCCTACGAGCCTCGATGCAGGAAATGCTATCAACAGTCTTAATTGATCATGCAAGCAATTTTTGATTTACTCAAAAAGGATTTAAAACTGGAACTGCGTCAGCAGTATAGCCTCTATGGCTTGTTACTCTACATTGCATCTACCCTATTTCTACTATTCATGACCATTGACGGACCAGAGCCAAGAGTTTGGAATGGCCTTTTTTGGATTACCCAATTATTTATTTGCATCAACGCAGTGGCAAAAGGATTTTTACAAGAGAGCAAAGGAAGAATGTTGTACTACTATACTATTGCCAGTCCTACGCAATTCATTTTAGCCAAATTGCTTTATAATGGGATACTGATGAGC
>CAYFLE010000094.1:1039-6034 GCA_964343645.1 uncultured Chitinophaga sp.
GCTCAGTTGCATTAGCCTACTTTTTTATTTGCTATTGATGGGAAATCCCATTGATAAAATGAACAATTTCATTTTCCTGTCCGTGTTGGGAGGAATCAGTTTGAGCTTAGTATTTGGATTTCTGTCTGCCATTGCTGCAAAAGCCCAACAAAATGCTGCCATCATCGCTATTTTAGGATTTCCCATTATCATTCCTCAGCTCGTGTTGCTCGTGAGGCTTTCTTCAGTAGCATTGTCGCCCCTTTTGCTGGTTTCTATCCCAACTGTACTATTGTTAGTGGCGCTGGATGCGTTAGTAATCTTACTTTCTGTACTTCTTTTTCCTTATTTGTGGAAAGACTAGGTCTTTCCTTAATTTTGCCCCCGATACAGATTTGATGAAGAATTGGTGGAAGATATTGTCGGTTGTTCTGCTTGCGTATACATTCATCGCAGGTATGCTATCACATGACCGCGCTTCTCGCCAGTATGCAGGAACCGGTATTCTCTTTGGACTTCTTGGCTATGCCACTGGGGCCATTTGGGCATCATTTACTTGGGCAGATCCCAACAAACCGGTTTTGAATTCATTCAGCACCATTGCTCGAGATCCCAAATTAATCGGTGCTGCTGTTGCGCTGCTTGTTTACTTCGCTTATTTAGTATTGAGAGACTCTATGACTGACCTCGACAAAAGAGCCCGAATCAGTGCAGTCTATAATATTTTTGCGTACGCGATTTTATTTCCTGCTATTTGGATTTTACCTCGTATTCTTCCCAGCCTTCATCCTGGTAATGATGGAAATCCTGCACTAGATGTAAAAAATGACATTAGTGCAAGCATGCGCATGGTCTTTTATCCAGCCATCATTGGTTGGACCTTACTTGGGGTATGGATTACGCAATTAAAAATTAGAACTAAAGCTATTCAGGATAAAAAACGTACGTTATGAAAATGATTAAAGCTTTATCCCTGACTCTACTTATTTTATTCAGTCAGTCATTATTTGCACAACCCACTACTTCCATGGCTGACAATATGAGAAGCGATGGAAGAATTTACGTGGTGATTGCCGTTTTACTTACAATCCTTGCCGGGATCTTTTTATACTTAGTACGATTAGAGAAAAAAATAAAATCGCTGGAAAAAGAATAACGAAGCCATAAACGATTGCTCAACCTAAAAAACCAATTATGTCGGACAAACATTACAGCTTTTTCGGTGCCGTGGAACGCAGTTTCGACAAAGCAGCCAAGTTTACTAAATGGGACAATGGATTATTGAATCAGATTAGACAATGTAATTCTGTTCTACAGTTAAAATTCCCCATAAAAAGAGATAACGGAGAAATAGAAGTAATTGAGGCCTATCGTGTACAACATTCGCATCATAAAACGCCTTGTAAAGGTGGTATCCGCTTTGCGGCAGAAGTAAACCAAGATGAAGTAATGGCGCTTGCCGCACTAATGACCTACAAGTGTACCATTGTGAATGTACCATTTGGGGGAGCCAAGGGCGGAATCAAAATCAATCCCAAAAAATATTCAGTGGGAGAATTAGAACGCATCACACGTCGTTACACTTCTGAATTAATTAAAAAGAATTTTATTGGTCCTGGCACGGATGTTCCTGCACCCGATTACGGAACCGGAGAAAGAGAAATGTCTTGGATTTTGGATACCTATGTATCTATGCGTCCTGGGGAAGTAGACGCAGCGGGTTGTGTTACTGGAAAGCCAATCACGCAAGGTGGCGTCCGCGGAAGAAGAGAAGCTACTGGACTGGGTGTATTCTATGGCACACGTGAAGTATGTAACATCCCAGATCTGATGCAAAAATTAGGCTTGCCGGTTGGCATTGAAGGAAAGCGTGTGATAGTGCAAGGTTTGGGTAATGTAGGCTATTGGGCTGCCCATTTCTTCCAAAAAGCCGGCGCCAAAGTAATTGGACTAGCTGAATACGAAGGCGCAGTGTACAATGAAAAAGGATTAGATGTAGAAGCGGTATTTCAACATCGTAAATCAACCGGATCGATTCTAGATTTCCCAGGAGCCACTTCTATCAAAAACTCTAAGGAAGCGCTTGAAATGGATTGTGATATCTTGATTCCTGCCGCGCTGGAAAACGTGATCGATGGTGAAAATGCTCCACGCATTAAAGCCAAAATCATTGGAGAAGGGGCAAACGGACCCCTCACACCTGAAGCAGATGAAGTATTTGCAAAAAAAGGTACGATTGTAATTCCTGATATGTATTTAAATGCAGGAGGTGTTACTGTTTCTTATTTTGAGTGGCTCAAAAATCTCAGTCACGTTCGTTATGGAAGAATGGAAAAGCGTTTTACCGAGAACGTGAACAGCAGTATTTTAAATCAGATTGAACAACTAACTGGAAAAAAATCGGATGACGCTGCCAGAAAAATGATTATGCACGGCCCTGATGAAGTGGATTTAGTGTATAGCGGACTCGAAGAAACAATGATTGGCGCTACGCACGAAATCATGGCTGCCTGGAGAGAAAATCAAGCCATTCCTGATATGCGTACAGCCGCTTATGTGGTAGCGATCAATAAAGTTGCCATCATCTATGCTGAGTTAGGGATTTTCCCATAATAACGCATTGAACAAAAAAAATGAAAGCTGTCCTCCATGGACAGCTTTTTTTATGGGAAGAGAGGGCGCATCTCTCTTCAGTCAACAGCCAGCGCCGGCTGAAATTTTCCCCACCCCCATCTAGCATGTCTTAAAGGATAATAACTACTATAACGCTCCAACATCGTGAGGATTTGATCGCGAGTAGCAGAGGGATATCGACTCCACACTAATGCAGCCATACCCGCCATAGTTGCCGTTGCCACCGATGAGCCGCCAATAGAGGAAGGATCGTCACCTCTGTCCGCAACTGTCAGTGGATTTTTATGATCACTTATTCGTTCCATCACAACAACAAAATCCACCTCTGGGCCACTATGACAATTTTCGCAAGCATTGAAATTACTTTGTTGTTGCACTCCAGTTACCGCTTGCACCTCCGGTAAGCTTGCAGGAAAAATCACCCCCGCCCAACCAGCCGTAAACGAAAACGAGGTGCCTGCTGCACAAAAAATTAGTTTGCCTTTGGCATGCGCATACTGAATTGCATCTCTGATCTGTGAGCTAGCGGTAATTCTTCCTAAACTCATACTTATAATTTTAACATCGGCTCGTTGTCCCGCTACAACAAATGCATCACTGACGCCCTTTACTTCTCGCGCTTCATCAATAAACACATCTGAAGAAGCTCTGCAAGTGATCAAACTTGAATTATAGGCCACTCCTGTGATATTGCCATCAATTCCTCGGGGAGCCGCTAATACGCCCGCCATTGCTGTTCCATGTCCACATCGATCTTCAGGTGTTTCAACGGGACCCACATTAATAATTCCCAAAAATCGTTGACGTGGCAGTGTCACCATTCGCTCGATCGTTCTTGAAAAAGAGAACCCCTGATTAAAATCTGCCCCTAAATTTTCTTGCGAATAGCTAACTCCTGTATCAATCAAAAAAACCTTAATTCCTTTTCCAGTTACAAAGCGCCATGCATCTAATATTCCGTGATCCGGATAATTCCAAGAAGCCTTAGAAAAAGGAGAGATCACCCCATAATGAACGCCGGGAGTCATCACTCGATCGGGAAGATTTGGTGAACACCCACTCTGCCTGTCTGGATAATCGGGAAACAACTCCCTATCATATTCCATGGGTTCCACATAGCGAACCAATTCGTTGCTCTCTAATAGTTCAAGCGTTTTAGGATTTTTTATAACCACATTGAGTACTGGCAATACATCTTCCTGCCAAAGCAGTACATCGGCTAATTGCAAGGAGCTATTAGCCATTCGCTCCGAATGAAAGATCAACGACAATAGCTCCTCCCTTACTGCCGACCAACTTTCATCTTGAAGATCAATCTGATCTATTTTGGCCTCACTAAATTTCTCTGCTCTTTTTTTGTACCCAATTGAAACTATTCCGTTACTCTTTTTAATAGCACTCCAAAGTAGTAAAGGAGACAATTGACTCCATTCAAAGAAGCCGGTCTTTACGATGGATTGACGAATAATATCCTGTACCGAATCGCCAACAGCCTTGCTTTGAAAATTATTGGGCAACTCCAAAACACGATCTTTTTTCTGGCAGCTTACAGTGAGCAATAAAATGGAAAGGAAGAATATACTTGTTTTCATAGGCATAATTTGAACAGAAATCTAACTGTTCATCATGCCGGATTACAAGTGTAGTTAAACAGGATATGAAGGGATTTTCTCTACAGCCACAAGACCTTGTTCTTGTCTCTCCCACCCCACGCATTGAGGACCATTAGTAAGTAACAAATAACGTACGGGCACACTCAAATTGTAATGCAACAATTGCTCCAACACCAAACCATCCAGTGCCACTGTTTCTGCTTTGCATTCAATCATCATCCAAGGTTTTTGCTCCGGGTCAAACACTAAAATATCAAAGCGCTTCAATAATGAACCTACTTGGATTGATTTTTCAATTGCAATAGCGGTTTTTGGATAAAAATGTCCTTGCGTTAATAATTGCAAAAAATGTTGACGCACCCATTCTTCGGGCGTTCGTTTAACCCATTTTTTTCGAAAGGGATCGAATAATTCCACCCTGCTCAATTGCTGACGTTCACGAAGTTGTATGAGGGGATACGAAAGCGAAATCATGCTTCGAAGTTAAATGGTTAACTTTGTTAGATGAAGACCAAAGAAGAAATTGTACAAAACTGGCTTCCCCGATACACTGGAGAAAATTTAGAAAATTTTGGAGAGTACATTTTACTCACCAATTTCAGTAATTATGTTTCATTATTCGCCGAATGGAATAATGTAGAAGTAAAGGGTATTGGTAAGCCAATGCAATGTGCCACTGCGCAAAACATCAGCATCATCAACTTTGGGATGGGCAGCCCCACTGCGGCCACTGTGATGGATTTACTAACCGCTGTTCAACCTAAAGCTG
>CAYFLE010000095.1:0-6025 GCA_964343645.1 uncultured Chitinophaga sp.
AGCAAGGTATCGAGTTGCGACAAATTTGTTTTATCGGGATCTACCAATACGGCAAAACACTTTTTTCCCTGTGCGCGCGTGGTCTGTAAATGCGTATAAATGCTGTTTTTCATTGGGACAAGTAGAGGACAAAGGTGCGAAAAAATGTTTGTTCCGAGGGGCTCTATTTTTTTACAAATTGGTGGTGATATTTCCAAAAAAAATTCTCAAAAATTAATTCAGTGAATGTGAAAAAATCCCCAAATCCAACACAGTCAAGGGTTGTAGGCTGAATAGGGTGTATTTTCCACAAGATGTGAATATTTGAAAGTTTGTTTTTGAGTGGTAAAAAAATACTTTCGTCTAAGACCGCTTCAAAAGAGCGGTTGTTTTTTCGAAACCCGACCAAAACCCAATAAATTCTTTTCGAGTATGCCCAGTAAGAAGCAAGCAAACGCTAAAGGCGGATTGCAGTTCAGCCGCCGCTTCACCCGTGATGATGTCAGTGTGTTTGATCAGTTTGAGTATGACTATCGCACATCAGTGATTCGTAATCCATCGGGAGAAGTTGTTTTTGAAATGACCAATGTAGAAGTGCCCAAACAATGGAGTCAGATTGCTACAGATATTTTAGCACAAAAATATTTCCGCAAAGCCGGAGTACCGCAAGCCGATGGTAGTAAAGGACGTGAGACCTCTGCCAAGCAAGTGGCTCATCGTATGGCGAATTGCTGGAGAGTTTGGGGAGAAAAATATGGATACTTTGCTTCAACCAAAGACGCACAAGTTTTTTATGACGAGCTCGTGTATTCAATCCTCGATCAAATGTGTGTGCCTAACAGTCCACAGTGGTTTAATTCGGGACTCTATGAAAGTTATGGCATTGCCGGAAAGCCGCAGGGTCACTATTATGTTGATCCAGTTGATGGGCAATTAAAAAAATCACAGAACGCATACGAGCGTCCTCAACCCCACGCTTGTTTCATTTTGAGTGTGGATGACGATTTAGTGAATGAGGGCGGTATCATGGACCTATGGGTTCGTGAAGCACGCATATTCAAATTTGGATCAGGAGTAGGTACTAACTATTCTAATCTGCGTGGAGAAGGTGAAAAATTGAGTGGGGGTGGAAGCAGCTCTGGATTGATGAGCTTTTTGAAAATTGGTGATCGTGCAGCGGGAGCCATCAAGAGTGGTGGTACTACCCGTCGTGCTGCTAAAATGGTTTGTTTGGATCTGGATCACCCCGAAATAGTTGATTTCATCAATTGGAAAGTAGAAGAAGAAAAGAAAGTAGCGGCTTTGATTGCTGCGGGTTACCCTTCTGGCTACGAAGATGAAGCCTATCGTACAGTGAGCGGTCAGAATTCTAACAACTCTATTCGTATCCCTAATGCGTTTTTTGAAAGATTAGAAAAAGACGAGGACTGGGAACTAACTGGAAGAATGGATGGCCGTGTGATGAAAAAAGTACCTGCTCGTGAATTGTGGAATCAAATTGCTTACGCGGCATGGCGTTGTGCGGATCCAGGAACCCAATACAATACGACCATCAATGAGTGGCATACTTGTCCAGAGGGCGGGCCTATTCGCGCCTCCAATCCTTGTTCCGAGTACATGTTCCTCGACAACACGGCTTGTAACCTGGCTTCTGCCAACTTGATGAAGTTCTATAATCCGGCTACCAATACGTTTGATGTAGAAGGATATGAGTATAACGTTCGTTTGTGGACGGTGGTACTAGAGATTTCTGTATTGATGGCACAATTCCCTTCAAAAGAAGTAGCGCAACTCAGCTATGAGTATCGTACGCTTGGATTGGGATATGCCAACTTGGGTACCATGTTAATGGTAAGCGGTATTCCCTACGATAGTGAAGAAGCCCGTGGTATTGCGGGTGCAATCACCGCTATCATGACGGGTATTTCTTATCGTACTTCTGCAGAAATGGCTCAGTGCTTAGGTGCCTTCCCACGCTATGAAGAAAATAAGGAGCATATGATGCGTGTGATGCGTAATCACCGCCTTGCTGCTTATGATGCGGATGAATATGAAAAACTCAGCTTAAAGCCACAAGGGATCAAAGCAAAGTACACACCAGACTATTTATTGAAAGCTGCTTGCAAAGCATGGGATGAAGCGGTTGAGTACGGTGAAAAATATGGCTTCCGCAATGCACAAGCAACGGTAATTGCTCCAACCGGAACAATCGGGCTGGTAATGGATTGCGATACAACGGGGGTGGAACCTGATTTTGCCCTGGTGAAATTCAAAAAATTATCAGGTGGTGGTTATTTCAAAATCATCAATCAATCTGTTCCTACTGCGCTGAAAAATTTAGGCTATTCTGAAAAGGAAACGGAAGCCATTATCAAATACGCAGTAGGTTCTGCCAGCTTTGCAGGTGCTCCGTTTATCAATCATCAGTCGCTTAGTGAAAAAGGATTTATTGCCGATGAGATCAAGCGTTTGGATGCAGCGGCACTCACTGCCTTTGAAATTGGATTTGTATTTAACAAATACACCTTGGGGGAAGAGTGTTTGCAACGTTTAGGATTTGCGCCTGAGCAGTACAATGATTTTGAGTGGAGCTTGCTCGAAGCACTTGGATTCACCGATGAGCAAATTGAAGCGGCTAATGATTATGTATGTGGTACGATGATGCTCGAAGGCGCGCCTGGATTAAAAGATGAACATTTACCTGTATTTGATTGCGCCAACCGTTGTGGTCAAAAAGGACAGCGCTATATCCATGCACACGGACATATCCGTATGATGGGTGCTACACAGCCTTTCATCAGTGGTGCGATTTCTAAAACAATCAATCTTCCCAATGAAGCATCGGTAGAAGAAATTGCTGATGCTTATTATATGAGTTGGAAATTGGGTCTTAAAGCAAACGCGTTATACAGAGATGGTTCTAAATTATCTCAACCGCTGAGCAATAAGAGTGATAAGAAAAAGAAGACTGATGATACTGCCACTGCAGAACAGACTTCTTTGGAATCTGCTTCTACTAACATAGTAGACCTAGGTCAACTCACTGTAGAAGAGTTATTGGAAGAAGTTCAAAAGCGAGTACAAGCTTCTCCTGATACTAAGCTGAAACGCAAATTGGCTAAAATCGTAGAGCGTCGTACACTGCCTGCTAAGCGTCGTGGATTTACACAAAAAGCAAAAATCAGCGGACAGGCCGTATTCCTTCGTACAGGTGAATATGCGGATGGCACTTTAGGTGAAATCTTCGTAGACATGGCCAAGGAAGGAGCTACTATGCGCAGTATGATGAACTGTTTTGCGATTTCTGTTTCAATCGGATTGCAATATGGAGTTCCTTTAGAGGAGTTTGTAGATAAGTTTGCCTTCACTCGTTTCGATCCATCTGGATTTGTAGAGCACCCCAATATCAAAACAACTACTTCAATTGTAGACTTTATCTTCCGCGTGTTAGGCTACGAGTACTTAGGACGCACAGACCTAGTACATGTATTAGATAAGCCTGAGGTAATGAACACCGGAGCAGATGATTGGGATGAAGTGCCCTCTAATCCATTAGAGTATGCAAAAGAACCTGAATTGTCTAGCATTCGTATCACACCGGCACCCGGTGCGGCACAGCCAGCAAAAGCTGCAGCACCAAAAGCAGCGAAGGTGGAGAAAGTAGAAAGTGCCTTAGATGCAATGAATGCAGTGGCTAAAAATATGCAAAGTGATGCCCCGGCTTGTAATGTTTGCGGAAATATTATGATGCGTAGCGGTGCTTGCTACAAATGCAACAACTGTGGTAACCAGGGAGGATGTGGTTGATTTACTTCCTCTTCAATACAAATTTCAAATCCCGTCTTTAATGGCGGGATTTTTTTTGGTTATCTAAGCTTGGGGAAAAATGAATGCTATTGGATGATCTGTTCTTTGTAAATCAACTTTCCATTTGCGGTGATGCCTTGCACAATCACTCGAAATCGCTTGGTCCGGTCATTATTATAAAAATGTATTGGGATAGTTGGATTTACATTATTTAAAAAAAGGGTAGGACGCCAATCCAACGTAATGCGATAGTCTGGTTTTTGTAAAAGGGTAGGGTCTATCAAATAATTGGGCGATTGGAAAGACGCATTTTCTGAGTAGCCGGTAAACGTAACGGCACTTCCAACAGTATCAGCTGCATGATATGGTTTTTTTGTATAGACTGCAATAGCCCCGCCAGGTGCAGATCCTGCCGCTGCCGCAAAGCTGCTAAAAATCTTTACATAGGCAATATCATTTGTTGGAATAGTAAGCAATAAGTCTGCATCCGTTTCCACTTCATTAAGAAAAACTACCATCGGAGGATTGCCCATTGTGCTCATGCTAGTCATTTGTCGAAAGAACAATCGGTATTTAGTAGGGTCATTTCTGGGATCGAAACCGGGTTGTCCGGGATCCGGTGGTTTACTCGTGTAATCAGGTTCTGCCACTACTACACCTGGAATCCTAGTACGGAGATAGTCAAAAAAGGAAGGATATCCGGTGAGTTCATCTGTGTTCACAAAATCGATCACTCGCTCTACAAATGCATTTGTATTGAAGGCCCCTGACGTATATTCTTCCTCTAATTTTTCTAAGGGCGATTTCTTTTTGACAGTTAACGTTACTTCCTCTAACATACGACCTTCGGCCTCTTGGATACGTTGGCGTGTTTCATCTTGAAGGAACTGTGCAGGCTCCGCATCATATCGATTAAGCAGCGCCGGTGTAGAAGGTATAGTAGAATCTAGATGAATAATGGGAATTGATTTTTCCTGCAGTCGTATATCAATAAATCGAGGAAGTTTTTTATTTCGTTTTTCTCCGAAAAAAAATCGAGCTTGACCAAAGAATAATAATGAATCGATGATGAACTTTCCTTCTTTATCCGTGGTTGGTAAAAAAATTTGATTGCGAATATTTTTTGAGGATAAGACGGATATTAATTGACTATTAGCAAGCGGTTGGCGACTGTCTCTTAAAAAAGCTTGTCCCTTTATAGTAATGAATCCTTTGGTGGGGGAGAATAACTCCTTGTTATTTTCTTTTTTTTGGTAGGTTAACATTAATAAATCAAGACCAATTTCTGCACTGTCAGGGGTTGTGTTGAAATACCAATCGGGGTTATTTACGGGTTCTTTTAGTTCAGCGCTCAGTAAGAGTTGACTAATAATAGAAGGAGGGCGATACACAAAAAAATCTCGATCTGCATCGGTGATGGAAAGTGAGATATTTCCTTGGATAGTATCTTTTAACTGAAGTTTCCAACTGTTTTTTGCCTTGGGGCTCGTATTGAGTGTGTCGATATTTATTTGTGCAGCTATTCGATATTCTTCATTATTTATAAACACATTTCGCTTAGCTATAAGCTCTCCCTTTGCGCTTTGCAACTGAATCTCAAGAATACCCGAATGAAGGTTTTTAGTTTTTAATACTCCTTGAACTTGTTGGTTAGTGAGTGTGAGGGAAGTTTTAAATACCTCCACTCCTTGTAGTAAGCCAATTAGTTTCGCTTCTTGATGATCCACGGATTTTTCATTGGTATGAATCTCAAAAAAGTATCCCTCAGGATGATTAATCACAGAAAGTACCGTACCCGTAGTGGAGACGGAAGGTAGTGGTTGAGTGAATAATTTGCCATCTAGGCTAAATGTTGCTACATACTGCCGGTCTTTTTCAGGTGTGAAACTAAATAGTCCCATGCCATCATGCCAGGTTTGGAATTGGGCAATTTCTTTTCCAGTTTGGTCTTTGATCAACCCGTGTAATTCTTTGATTTCTTTAGTGGGAGAGTTTACTCTAAAGGCAGTGGTTGATTCCAACCCAGCAACAAGTTGGTTACTCTCTGGAAAAAAGATAAGTGAAATGGGATCTTTTATTGGGACATTTCTTTCGTTGATCACTTTCTTGTTTCCTATGATATATAAAGGGGTGCTAAACAAGGAGGCTTCTTTTGCAGTAGTCAATGCGTGGAGTTGATACCATCCACTGGACAGATGTTTCGGTATAGTAAGCTGACCATTTGCTACAGATAAAACAA
>CAYFLE010000096.1:0-2056 GCA_964343645.1 uncultured Chitinophaga sp.
CCTTGTGTGTTTCCCATGGTGCCAGTCACGGTTACTTTCTTTACGAAGAAATCGACTAGTCAATCAAAAGGAATTATCAATGCCACGCTCTATGGCGGGTTTATATTTCTAATCTATATATTGCTGACCCTTCCTTTTCATATTGCCGGCAAGGCTATTAGTCCCGAAATCTTCAATAATATTTCCACGAATGTTTGGTTGAACCTATTATTCTTTAGTGTATTTATTGTTTTTGCACTTTCATTTTTTGGTTTATTTGAAATTGGACTACCGGCCGGGTTTGCCAATAAAATGGATGCTAAATCAGGATTGGGTAATGTGGGCGGCATCTTTTTTATGGCCACAACATTAGCCATTGTCTCTTTCTCTTGCACAGGGCCTATCCTCGGAACATTACTAGTAGGGGTCGCTGAACAAGGTGCTTGGCCACTAACAGTGGGTGCAGCAGGATTTGGATTGGCACTGGGTTTACCATTTGGTTTGTTTGCCTTGTTCCCCCATTGGTTGCAATCCTTACCCCGTTCTGGTGGTTGGATGACGGATGTGAAAGTGGTACTTGGTTTTTTAGAATTGGCATTGGCGATAAAATTTTTATCGAACGCGGACTTAGTTGAACAATGGGGGTTATTAAAACGCGAAGTGTTTTTAATTTGCTGGATTCTCATTGGTGGTTTAACTACGCTTTACTTAGTAGGTAAATTAAAAATCGGACAGGCAGGTACTCCCATTAAGTTTGGATGGACGCGTATTTCTTTTATTGTACTTTTTGCTGCCTTCACTATTTATTTAATTCTTGGATTAACAAAAACGAAATGGGCCGAATTAACGTTGATCAGCGGATTTCCCCCGCCACTCACCTATAGTTTGTATAGTGGACAGCAGGCAAGCAAAACTGTCTTTAAGCCACTCCATAATGAGTATACAAAAGCATTGGCTTTAGCGAAAGAACAAAACAAGCCAGTGTTAATAGATTTTACTGGTTGGGCTTGTGTGAACTGTCGACGTATGGAAGAAAAGGTTTGGACAGATCCACGCGTTGACAGCCTATTACGTAATGCTTTTGTAGTGGTTTCTTTATATGTAGACGAAAAAGTAAAATTGCCTTTATCCGAACAACAAATGGTGGTAATGCCAGATAGTAGTACAAAAGTGTTGGAGACAGTCGGCGATAAATGGGCCAGTTTTCAAATACAAAACTTTGGGGCTACTTCACAACCGCAGTATGCCATTTTAACGGCAGAAGAAAAATTATTGAATCTTCCAAAGTTTTACACGCCAAACCCCACAGAATTTTTGGAATGGTTGCATTGTGGATTACGCGCATACCAACAAGCGAAATAATACTTTTATAGAGAGATCTGGCGCTGTGTCATCATCTTGCGCAAATTGATTAATCCGTAACGCATTCTGCCTAGAGCTGTATTAATGCTACAATTAGTGAGTTGTGCAATATCCTTAAAGCTCATATCGGCATAGTGTCGCAGAATGATTACTTCGCGTTGATCTTCTGGTAAATTAAATAGTAATTGTTGCACGCGGTCGTATTGTTGTTGTTTGATCATTGCAGTTTCCGCATTTTCCTCCGTAAAGCTGATCAATTCAAAAACATCTTGATTTTCGCCATTTCGAATAACTGGCGTGCGTTTTACTTTTCTAAAATGGTCTACACAACAGTTGTGTGCAATGCGCATCGCCCACGGTAAAAATTTTCCTTCCTCCGTGTATCGGCCGGCTCGCACCGTGTCAATAATTTTAATAAACACGTCTTGAAAAATATCCTCGGCGAGGTACTTGTCTTTTACTAAAAAGTAAATGGAGGTATACAGCTTATCCTTGTGTCGGAGCACCAGGACTTCCATAGCTTGTTGATTTCCGTCGCAAAAAAGACGAATCAAATCAAGATCAGCGAGTTTGGATAGCGCTTGCATATGTCTACGCGTTGTGCTGTTTCTTTAACAGCTGGTTTTCAATAAAGACCACCCAAGGTGATCGGATTGCGTAGAAATGCTTCGATAGGCGTTTGTTTGGTTGTTTCGTTTAAGCCGGAGGGTAAATA
>CAYFLE010000096.1:2066-5994 GCA_964343645.1 uncultured Chitinophaga sp.
TGTTAATTGCTAGTAAATTTGCACCTTATTCTTTTAAATGGACCTTTCTCCCATTCTTATTAAAGGTGCACGCATGCACAACCTAAAAAATGTCACGGTGGAAATTCCCCGTCGACAATTGGTTGTCATCACCGGTGTTTCAGGCTCGGGAAAGTCATCGTTGGCCATTGATACATTATATGCCGAAGGGCAACGCCGTTATGCGGAAAGTTTAAATTCTTATGCTCGTCAGTTTTTAAATCGAATGGATAAACCGGACGTAGACACAATCAAGGGTTTGAGTCCAGCGATTGCGATCGAGCAAAAAGTTATCACTCGAACTCCTCGCAGTACGGTGGGTAGTTTGACAGAGATTTATGACTACTTGCGATTATTATATGCACGGGTAGGAAGAACGATATCGCCTATTTCAGGAGACGAAGTAAAAAGAGATGAAATCGCGGATGTACTAAAAAAAATCACAAGCTTAAAAATTGGGGATCGGGTTTACATCACTGCGTCGTTGAAAAAAAAGGGAAAGCGAGCTGTGCGAGAGGAATTGACTTTATTACAGCAAAAAGGATTTACCCGAGTACTCGTGAAGCAGCAAGTAGAAAATCTGGAAGACTTATTGGAAAAATCAGATAAAGCGCTAGCGGCTTATTGGCCTGAACAATTACTGATTGATCGTGTTGTGGTAAAGGAGTTCGATGAAGATGACTTACATCGTTTAAGTGATTCCGTAGGCACAGCCTTTTACGAGGGTGAAGGAACGTGTAATTTGCTGATCAATGAAGCAAAAACGCTTTCATTTAGTAATCGATTTGAAAAAGACGGTATTCAATTTGAGGAACCTGTCCCACATTTATTTTCATTTAATAATCCTTTTGGAGCATGTCCAACCTGCGAAGGTTTTTCTCAAGTGTTAGGAATTGATGCGGAGCTGGTTATTCCCAATAAAAAATTGAGTGTGTACGAAGGCGCTGTCGCCCCCTGGAAAGGAGAGAAACTAGATTGGTGGCGTCAGCAATTTGTAAAGGGCGCAAAAAAAATTGACTTTCCTATCCATAAACCCATACAGGATCTTACCGCCAAACAACTTCGCACATTGTGGGAGGGGGGAGAAGGGGTGTATGGCATTGACGATTTTTTTAAAGATGTGGAAGCGCATTTATATAAAGTTCAGTTTCGAGTTTTATTGAGTCGTTACCGCGGTAGAACTAGCTGTCCTACTTGCCAGGGTTATCGTTTACGTAAAGAGGCTTTATATGTAAAGGTGGATCGCTACCATATTGGCGAGTGCTGTCGATTACCTGTTCATCAGTTATTGGAGTGGGTGAAGGGGTTGGAGAAAAAGTTCTCTGCTCATGAAAAACAAATCGCCGCTCGTATTTTAATTGAGTTAAATGGACGCTTAGCTACGCTGCGTAAAGTAGGGTTAGGTTATTTGACATTAGATCGATTGGCTAATACACTCAGTGGCGGAGAAAGTCAGCGGATCCAGTTGACCAGAAATCTTGGAAGCAACTTAACGGATTCTTTATATATTCTCGACGAGCCTTCTATTGGATTACATCCACGCGATACCGATAATCTGATTAAAGTATTGAAAGAATTAAAGGAATTGGGCAATACCGTGATTGTGGTGGAGCATGATGCAATGATTATGCAACAAGCAGATCACATCATCGATATGGGTCCTTTGGCCTCTCATTTGGGAGGAGAAGTAGTTGCCGAAGGGGATTACAAAAGTCTTATCTCGAATGCTGTTAGTTTGACTGGTCAATATTTAAGCGGCACGCGATCGATTGGAACTAGTAACAAGCCTCGTAAATGGAATCAGTTTATTCAGTTGAATAATGCTTCACAGCATAATCTAAAAAACATTACCGTAAAAATACCCTTACAAGTGCTTTGTGCTATTAGTGGGGTGAGTGGTAGTGGAAAAACGACATTAGTCAAACAACTGTTATATCCTGCTCTGCTTCGTCAGTTTGGTGACTATTCTTTACAGCCTGGTGCATTTGAAGGGTTGACCGGTGATGTGTCATCTATCTCTCAAGTGGAATGGGTGGATCAAAATCCAATTGGAAAATCTTCGCGCAGTAATCCGGTTACCTATATCAAAGCTTATGATGAAATCCGTGATTTATTTGCGAAGCAACCCCTTAGCAAAATGCGTGCCTTTCAACCTAAGCATTTTTCTTTTAATGTGGATGGCGGTCGATGTGATACTTGTAAGGGGGAAGGAGAACAATTAATCGAAATGCAGTTTTTAGCGGATGTACATTTACGATGTGAGTCTTGTGGCGGTAAACGATTTAAAGAAGAGGTGTTAGAAGTAACCTATAAGGAGAAATCGATTCATGATGTTCTTGAACTGAGCGTAGATCAGGCTATTGAATTTTTTGCTGCAGAAACATCATTGGTGAAGGCGCTACTTCCCTTGCAAGAGGTGGGGTTAGGCTATATTAAATTGGGACAGTCTGCTAATACCTTATCTGGAGGTGAAGCGCAACGTGTCAAGTTGGCTTCTTTTTTAGGCAGAAGTAGAGCTACGCAAAAAATTCTTTTCATTTTTGATGAGCCAACTACTGGGCTTCATTTTCATGATATTGGAAAACTGTTACAATCTTTCACTGCTTTAATTGAGCAAGGCCACTCCATAGTAGTAATTGAGCATAATACGGATGTATTACGGGCAGCTGACTGGATCATTGATCTAGGACCAGAAGCAGGGGAAGAGGGCGGGCAATTGGTTTTTGCTGGAACCCCGCAAGAGTTGAAAAAGAATAAAAAAAGTTATACGGCCAAGTATCTTAACTGAGTTCCGGGTAAAGCGGAAAGTTTTTCATCAAATCCTTGACCGCCATTTTAGTTTTTTCAATTGTTTTTTCGTCGTCTGCATGAAGCAATACTTGGTCAATTAACTCCGCAATCACTTCCATTTCTTTTTCTTTCAAGCCTCTGGTTGTAACGGCTGGAACCCCAATGCGAATACCCGACGTAACAAAAGGTGATTTGTCGTCAAAAGGAACGGCATTTTTATTCAAAGTAATGTGTGCGCGGTCTAGCGTTTCTTGTGCTTTTTTACCCGTGATATTTTTATTGCGCAAGTCAATTAACATTAAATGATTGTCGGTGCCATTGCTGATGAGTTGATACCCGCGTTGTACAAAGGCCTTAGCCATTGCTTGGGCATTTGCAATGACTTGCTTTCCGTATGCAGTAAAAGACGGATCAAGAATTTCTCCAAAAGCAACCGCTTTTCCTGAAATGACATGTTCCAACGGACCTCCTTGCATACCTGGAAAAACAGCGAGATCCAATAACGCACTCATCGAGCGAATATTTCCTTTTGGATCTTTTAATCCATACGGATTATCAAAATCATTACGCATCATAATGATTCCTCCACGAGGTCCACGTAATGTTTTGTGCGTGGTAGAAGTAACGATGTGACAATGATCGAGTGGATCATTGAGTAATCCTGTCGCAATCAATCCTGCCGGATGGGCAATGTCTGCTAACACCAAGGCGCCAATTTCATCCGCAACCGCGCGAATTCTTTTATAATCCCAATCACGACTGTAAGCAGAGGCGCCGCAAATAATCATTTTGGGCTTTTCTTCTCGCGCCACTTTTTCTAACTGCGCATAATCTACTAATCCAGTTTCACGATCAACACCATAGAAGAAAGCTTGATAATTTTTTCCACTGAAATTTGCAGGGCTTCCATGTGTCAAGTGGCCACCCATACTCAAATCCAGTCCTAAAATTTTATCACCCGGCTTCAAACACGCAAGAAATACAGCGGTGTTTGCTTGCGCTCCACTGTGCGGTTGTACATTGGCCCAATTAGCCGTAAATATTTTTTTTAATCTTTCAATGGCCAGTGTTTCAATTTCATCTACTACTTCACATCCACCATAATAGCGTTTACCTGGAT
>CAYFLE010000097.1:0-5614 GCA_964343645.1 uncultured Chitinophaga sp.
CTAAAAAAAAGGTAAACTTTTATTGCTTCATTCAATCTCATCTACATCAACAATTAGTTGCTGCAGTTACTTACACGCATCAAAAAGGATTAGTATTAAAAGGCGATATTCCCATTGGAATTTATCGATATGGTGTGGACGCTTGGGTAGATCCAACGCTTTACAATATGGATTGGCAAGCAGGGGCACCTCCTGATGATTTTACTGCCATAGGGCAAAACTGGGGATTCCCCACTTACAATTGGAAAAAAATGCAAGAGAATGGCTTTTCCTGGTGGAAACAGCGATTTGAGCAAATGAGTCGATATTTTGATACGTTTCGCATTGATCATATTTTAGGATTTTTCAGAATTTGGAGTATCCCCACACATGCAGTTCAAGGTATACTTGGAAGATTTGTGCCTTGTTTGCCAGTTGGGGTAGAAGAATTTTATGCAAAAGGAATTCCTTTTGATTATGACCGTTTTTGTACCCCCTTTATTACGGATGAAATCCTTTGGGAATTATTTGGCGATGACCAATTTTTAGTCAAAGAAAAATTTTTATTCAAAGACCCAACTGGTAATTGGAAGTTGACATCTTCATTTGATACGCAATTGAAAGTTGAAAACTTCTTTGAGCAACCTAACGACTTGCAACATGCTGCAAAAATTAAAGCTGGATTAATGGAGCTGATTGCTAATGTGATTCTTTTTGAGGAACCAGGATCAAATCGGCAGCAATTTCATTTTAGAATTAGTATAGATAAAACTTGGTCATTTAAGCAATGCCCAGCTTCTACTCGAGAAAAATTGATAGCGCTTTATCATGATTATTTTTATCAACGGCAGGACCATTTTTGGTATCAGGAAGCGATGCAGAAACTGCCATTTTTGAAAGCTTCCACCAACATGCTGATTTGTGGGGAGGATCTTGGAATGGTTCCACATTGCGTTCCTGATGTGATGCATCAAACGGGCATTTTGAGCTTAGAAATTCAACGCATGCCTAAAGATCCACAGAAGTCTTTTTTTGACCCTGCTCATTCGCCTTATTTAGCTGTTGTGACCCCCTCTACACATGACATGAGTACTATTCGAGGTTGGTGGGAAGAAAACAGACAACGCACACAGTATTTCTACAATCATGAGTTGCATCAATGGGGAGATGCACCACAGTTTTGTGAAGCATGGATTAATCGTACTATTATTGAACAGCATTTACAGTCACCAGCCATGTGGAGTATTTTCCAGCTCCAGGATCTTCTTGGTATGAGTGACTCGCTCCGTCGAAAAATGCCATCAGAGGAAAGAATCAATGATCCTGCAAACCCCAAAAATTATTGGCAATATCGTATGCACTTAACGCTAGAGGACCTTCTTAGTAACCATGCTTTCAAAAAAATAGTGCTTGACGCAGTAATTGCAGCAGGTCGTTTGTAGCAATTTCGAGAGAATTATCTTTGCATAAATCAATTTATGCAGGTTCGTTTTTGGACTCATCAACTTAATTTTCGTCACCCCTTTACTATTTCTAAGGGTACAAAAACATTCCAGCCAACACTTGTAGTTGAGTTAACCTTAGGTAAATGGGTAGGATATGGTGAAGCTCCTTCTATTTCGTACTACCCGAATAGTTCCTTGGAATTAATGGTAGCTGTTTTGGAGAAAAACAAAACCTTGATCGAAAAATTCGCCTTTACAGATCCTGAACGATTTTGGCACTATCTCCATCATTTATTGCCTGGGCAACATTTTATAATTGCGGCATTAGATATAGCGGGTTGGGATTTGTATGGGAAAATGAAAAACAAATCACTTTCTGCTATTTGGCAACTTCCTCTACATGATGGGCCAATAACAGATTTTACAATTGGGATTGATACGCCCGAGAAAATGATTGAAAAGTTGAACGAACGCCAATGGCCAGTTTATAAAATTAAAGTGGGTGGGCCAGACGATTTACATATTTTGTCTTTGTTAAGAACTAAAACAAATGCTCCTTTTCGTGTGGATGCAAATGCGGGTTGGAGTTTAGAGGAGGCATTACATTTATTGCCGTTATTGGAAAAATTAGGGGTAGAACTAATTGAACAACCGTTGGCAAAAGAAAATTGGGAAGGAATGTCTACACTTAAAGCGGTGAGCAAAATTCCCTTGTACGCCGACGAAAGTTGTGTTGCTGAAAATGATGTAGCAAAATGTGCTAATTGTTTTCATGGAATTAATATCAAGCTCACAAAATGTGGGGGTATTACGCCTGCTAGGAGAATGATTAAGGAGGCTCGTCAAGTAGGGTTGAAAATCATGTTAGGGAGTATGAACGAGTCTACGATTGGTTCGGCTGCCTTAGCGCATTTGCGTTCCTTAGTGGATGTGTTAGACATTGATGGCCCTTTGTTACTGTCACAAGATTTAGCAACGGGAATGTTGTATGAAAATGGTTTTTTAAAATTGTCAGATGGAGCAGGGTTAGGAATCGAATTTAAAGGAGTAATACCGAGTGAACATTAAAGCAAATCATCTGTTTTATTAGCTATAAAGTATTGTACGATGGCATGGAAGAATCAATTAGAATTTATAGAGGCACTAGAGTCAAGTGGGGAGCTGATACGGATTAAGGAATTTGTAGATCCTCGACTAGAAATTGCGGAAATCACTGACCGAATTAGCAAATCCGGTGGGGGAGGTAAAGCTTTGCTTTTTGAAAATACGGGAACTAATTTTCCAGTTCTCATGAATGCGTATGGAAGTGAGCTTCGTATGTGCATGGCGCTCGGTGTTCAAGAATTGGACGCGGTTGCCAAAGAAATTGAAGAATTGTTTCACTTAGTAGCTTCACCCAAAGAGAATATCCTAGACAAATTGAAACTATTACCCAAACTTGGACAGTTTGCAAGTTGGATGCCAAAAGTAAAAAAAGGAAAGGGGGAGTGTCAAGAGTGTATTATTTCAAATCCCGATTTAACGAAGCTTCCTATTTTAACTTGTTGGCCAAAGGATGGAGGTCCTTTTATTACGCTACCTGTTATACATACAAAAGATCCAGAAACAAATAGTAGAAATGTAGGAATGTATCGAATGCAAATTTTCGGTCCTACACTAACAGGAATGCATTGGCACAAACATAAAGTGAGCGCTAAACATTTTTCATTATATAAAAAGGCAGGTAAAAAAATGCCTGTTGCAGTAGCCCTTGGAGGAGATCCTGTATATGCATATAGCGCCACAGCTCCATTGCCAGAGAATGTGGATGAATACATGTTGGCTGGATTTTTAAGAAAAAAGAAAGTTGAGTTAGTGAAGTGTATTTCACAGCCTGAAATTGAAGTGCCTGCGGATGCTGATTTCATAATTGAAGGGTACGTGGATCCTGAGGAGGAACTAATATGGGAGGGTCCATTTGGAGATCACACTGGTTACTATTCATTGCCAGATTGGTATCCTTGCTTTCATGTTACAGCCATTACGCATAAACGAAATGCAATATACCCTGCCACGATAGTTGGTATTCCGCCCCAAGAGGATGCTTGGCTTGGAAAGGCAACTGAAAGAATTTTTTTGGCACCTATTAAAATGACGATGGTGCCTGAAATTACCGATATGGATATGCCGGTGGAAGGGGTATTTCATAATCTGGTTATCACACAAATCAACAAGGAGTATGCAGGCCAAGGCCAAAAGGTAATGAACGCGATGTGGGGGGCAGGTCAGATGATGTTTAATAAGATCCTGGTATTGGCTGATCAGGGAGTGAAAATCCAGGACTACTTATCCTTGGCAAAATATGTATTTACAAATTTGAATCCTGTTACTGATATTAGTTTTTCAACGGGGCCCATGGATGTGTTAGACCACAGTTGTTCTAAACTTGGATTTGGAGGTAAAATGTGTATTGATGGTACAAAAAAAACGTTAGAGGAGTTAGATGATAATTACAAGAGCACAGTTACACTTCCTGATTCAAATCTGGTAGATACTTTACTACGAGAAACATTTTCAGAGGTAAAGTTGGTGAATGCTAATTTATTAACCAATGGGATTGCATGTTTGATACTTTCGGTTGAAAAAAATAAATCAGGTCATATTCGTTCATTACATCAGTCGATTTCGGCTATGAAAATGATGGAAAATATTAAGATGATTCTTTATGTTGAACACACAGTTGACCCTTATGATTTAACAACCTGTCTTTGGCGGTTTTGTAACAATTTAGATCCAAAAAGAGATTTTACGTTGTATCAATCCGATACCATTCCTTATAGTGCTTGTATGGGGTTAGATGGGACACGAAAAACAAAGGCCTTAGATAATTTTCAGCGAGACTGGCCTAATATTATCGTTGCAAATGAAATAACCATCAAACGAGTAGATGAAAAGTGGAATCAATTAGGAATTGGTCAATTTATTCCTTCTCCATCACTTAAATACAAATCTCAACTTTATGGAGAGGAAGCAGTGGTGGAATCTTAAATTACCCGTGATCTTATCGATTGGGTTTACTTTTCTTTTTTCAGCAGTCATAGCGCAAAAGGAATCCGTGACAGGAAACCTGCAGGTAGAAATTTCAGGAGTAAGAAACAATAAGGGTGTTTTATTGCTTAGTCTTTACAATCAATCTATAGGGTTTCCGGAGAATTCCGATAAAGCTTTTAGTAAACGGGTGCTAAAGGCAACCGCAGGTAAAATAAGTACAGAATGGACTTCCTTGGTAACAGGGAATTATGCCATTGCAGTTTTACATGATGAAAATAAAGATGCAAAAATGAATACTAATTTGTTTGGAATCCCATTGGAAGGATTTGGATTTTCCAATAACAAAATAGGCTTAGCAGGTCCCCCCAGTTTTCAACGCGCCAGTGTGGACGTTAAAATGGGTGTGAACAGAATTGTGATAAATCTTCGTTACTAAAAATGGTCTACCACTGCTCTAAACCAGCGAACATAAAGGCAGATTCAATGGCTGCATTTGCGTCACTATCGCTTCCGTGAATTGCATTTTCACCCACTGAGCTAGCGTATAACTTACGGATGGTTCCTTCTTCTGCTGCGGCAGGGTTTGTGGCGCCGATTAATTTTCTGAAATCTTCCACCGCATTATTCTTTTCTAAAACTGCAGCAATGATTGGACCACTACTCATGAAATCAACCAATTCGCCATAAAAAGGGCGTTCGCGGTGAATGGCATAGAATTCACCTGCTTTTTCCTTTGAAAGCTTTAACATTTTTAAGGCCTTAATTTCAAATCCTTCTTTGATGATACGATCTAAAATAGCGCCACTAAAGCCTTTTTTAAAAGCGTCTGGCTTAATCATGGTAAACGTGCGATTGCTCATGTTGGTAAGTTTTAGCGCCGCAAAGGTAAGAGGATCTTTTCATACCTTTGAAACTTCATGGAACCAATTTCATCCCTTTATTCTTCGATCCGTACTCCTCGAAAAATAGTTATTACAACCCATCAAAAGCCTGATGCAGATGCGATGGGCTCCTCCCTTGCACTTTTTCATTATTTAGAAAAGCTAGGACATCAAGTTACCGTAATATCTCCCACAAATTGGGCGCCTTGGATTGGTTGGATGGGTGGGGTGGAAAAGGTATTGAATTATGAACAGCAAACAGATAAGGCGAATCAGATT
>CAYFLE010000097.1:5624-5909 GCA_964343645.1 uncultured Chitinophaga sp.
TAGCCAGTCTCTCATGCACAAAAGTGTTGATTGATCATCACCAAGAGCCAGCGGTTGAATCTTTTAGTTTTGGAATTAGTGATACCACTAAAAGTTCAACCTGTGAAATGGTCTATGATTTTATAACAGCTACGGATGGATTGGATCAAATTGATTTAACTATTTCAGAATGTATTTATGCGGGACTAGTAGGAGACACCGGGTCATTTCGTTTTTCATCGGCACATGCGGGAGTTCATTCGATTGTAGCGGATTTAAAAAGGAGAGGGCTCGATCATGGAAAAA
>CAYFLE010000098.1:0-5908 GCA_964343645.1 uncultured Chitinophaga sp.
GGATCATGGAGGTTTTGAACTTGATGGGTGTCCGAGAGGTTGAGCCAGATGAGTATCTGGGAAGAGAATTTAGGTATCCAGTTTATACGCAATTAAAGGGAGGTGATTTATACCGTAATAAAAAAACGGGCGGTTATAATCGAGATGAATTTCATGCAAACCATGCATTATATGCTTGCCTATTTGGGCCCTATTTGTCTAAAACTGACATTCTCCTCAATGGAATTTATTGGGAGGAGGGTATGGAGCGATTGTTCAATTTGGATGCGATTCAGCAACCGGACTTTAGCATTGTTGTTATTTCAGATGTAACTGATGACGCGCATGGGTCAATTCCTATTAATCTGGGGGATCAAACAATCGAGGATCCTGTGTATGGAGTTGATAAGAAGACTGCAAAAAAAACCTTGCCTTATCAAGAAGGGTCCATTGATGTAGTTGCCGTCGGGAATTTACCCAATGAACTGCCCAGAGATGCCAGTCGCTATTTTGGGGAACAACTGATTAAATTCATTTTGGAAGACCTTTTAGTCAATGGCGGATCTGCAACCATCCAACGAGCAACTATTTTGGAGAAAGGGAAATTAACTTCCCCCTATCAATACATGCGCCAATATGCTGGGCTGTGAATTATAATGAGAGATAATAGGGAGAGAGTAATTGAAATGCAGCTGGGGAGTACCCGCTGATATTTCCTTGAACGGTCAATGTTGAATAGGTTGGTGGAAGGGCAGAGGGGTTACTTTTGCAGCCTTGATAAAAAACTCTACTCATTGGTTTTTGGGAAGTAGGTTGTACGCTACAACACTGTAGTAATTGTATTTGAGTGTAGTTACACCAATGAAAAAGATCAGCTTCTCTTCGAGGTGGAAGCAATAGGAAAAAAAGTCCTCCTGGAGCCAATAACTCATTGATACGAATTAAGAGTTGGCCTAATTTGATACCTTGGTCATGGAAAGCCCAGTTTTTTTTTGTGGAGGGGGACTTCAAATCACTTTCATAAAATGGGGGGTTACTAATAATCAAATCAAAAAGGGAGGGGGACGAGAATTGCAGAATATCTCCTTGCTCTATAGTAATTCTATCATTCCAGGGCGACTGTGCGCAATTGATTGCTGCTTGCTGTGCAGCTGAGGCATCTAATTCTACGCCCGTGAAGTGGGCATTGGAGAATTGTTGTGCTAGCATTAAAGATAATAGACCTGTCCCTGCGCCAATATCCAAAATCTTTAAGGGGTCTTGGTGAATGTCAGTAGTCTCTTGGCAAGTCCACGCACCAAATAGACAAGCATCAGTGGTTACTTTCATAGCGCATTGATCCTGATGAATCACAAATTCCTTGCAGGCAAATGTAGTGTTGGCCATATTCTTACCAGGTTGCTCTTGCGCTGGAAGCTTGGTTGAGAGAAGCGGTTTGGCCAGCTATGAATTTATGATGCGCTGTAATAGCAATCATAGCCGCATTATCGGTGCAATATTCAAAGTCTGGAATTGAAATTTGCCAGTTTTCTTTCTCTCCTAATTCAATCAATGCTTTTCGGAGTCCTTTATTTGCTGAAACACCTCCAGCCAAACAAAGTGTTTTTATCTCCGTTTCAGCCACAGCCTTTTTTAGTTTATCTAGCAAAATGGTAATGATTCTGTGTTGGATCGATGCGCACAAATCGGCAAGATTTGCTTGGATGAAATTTTCTCTTTCTTCCATGGATACTTTCCATTCTGGCTTGTAGGAGAATGTTTTTCCTGCGTGATCCAAAAAATAAAGAATGGAGGTTTTAAGTCCACTGAAACTAAAATTCAGTCCCTCTATTTGCGGTTTTGGAAAAGTGAATCGTAAAGGGTCTCCGTTCATTGCATATTGATCAATCAACGGTCCGCCAGGATAAGGTAGTCCAAGTAATTTTGCTGATTTATCAAAAGCTTCCCCAGCAGCATCATCAATAGTTTCTCCAATGACATGCATCATAGTTGGGGAATCGCATTTGACAATTTGTGTATGCCCACCACTTACTGTTAAACACAAGAAAGGGAAGCTAGGAGGGTGATCACCAATTAAATTGGCCAACACATGTGCTTGCATGTGATGCACCGCAATCAATGGGATATTTCTAGACTGTGCTAGTGATTTTGCAAATTGTCCGCCTACTAATAGTGAGCCAATTAACCCAGGGCTTTGCGTAAAACCAATTGCGTTGATTTCCGATAATGATAGTTGCGCTTTATGTAACGCTGCCTCTACAACTGGCACAATATGCTGCATGTGTGCCCGTGAGGCAAGTTCAGGAACAACGCCTCCATATTGTTCATGGACTTTTTGACTAGCAATAATGTTAGATAGGATTTTCCCGTCTACACACACAGCGGCTGACGTTTCATCGCAAGAGGATTCTATGGCCAATATGTTGATAGACATCTTTACAAAAATAGGGAACTATGGGTCGGTTATTTGCTTCGAATTGCGACTACTGGGTCCATTCGAGCCGCTTGACGAGCAGGCACAAAACCTGCTATAATACCTACTACGATGCAGATTCCAATCGCTAGAAACATATTGGCAGTGGAAATAAATACAGGGAAATTCAATGCTTTGGTCAGGATCTGTGTCAAAAGGAATACTAAAGAAAGGCCAATCAGTCCGCCTATAATACATAAGAAAGAGGACTCCAATAAAAATTCAGTCAGAATCACTCTGCTTTTTGCTCCGATTGCCTTTTTCAAACCAATTTGACTAGTTCTTTCTCGAACGGTTACAAACATGATATTGGCTACGCCAAACATGCCAACAATCAAGGAGAGTGTAGCAATTGCCCAACCTCCAATATTCACGTTCACGAAAATGTCGCCAATTACTTTACTAAAATCATTGATGTCATTTAACGCAAAATTTACTTCTTGTGTTGGAGATAACTTCCTGATGGCTCGCATGGAGCCTGCTAGTTCATCTTTTACTGCTTTACTGCTAAAGCCAGGTTTCCCTTGTACCATGATAAGGGGGTCAGCCTTGAGTTCGTTCATGATGCTTCTTCCAAAGCGATAGGGAGCAAGTAGACTATTATCAAATTGCCATCCGCCATCACCAAAAGCGCTTTTTCCTTGTTTTTTTATGACGCCAATGACAAGGATTTTCTTCCCTTTTACTTCCACAAACTTATCTACAGCTAATTCGGCTTTGCCAAACAGTTTTTCTGCAACCTCGTTTCCAATAACACCTATGTTAGCCCCACTTTCAAATTCTCTTTCTGCAATAGATCGTCCGTAAGCAATATCTACTGCCTGAATTTTTTCAAAATCCTCATTGACGCCTCTTACACTCACACCACTTAGTTGATTACCACCAAATTCGACAGCGTAAGTAGACTCAATTTTAAAAGCAACGAATTGTGCAGTGCTGGTTCTTTCTTTTATTTGTTGTACCTCAGTATAACGAGGGGAGGGTCTTTTTACAAATTTCCACCAGGGATAGTCGGGCCCACCTCCACTATACTCCCATTTATCAATGTAGATGGTATTATTTCCTAGTGATTTGATTTCATTTTGAATATTCTGCTCCAAGCTATTGACTGTAGCTAGTACACCGATAATGCAGAAAATGCCAATAGTGATACCAAAAAGAGACAAAAAAGTTCTCAGTTTGTTTTTCCAAAGTTCCTGTAGGGCCATTTTGAAACTACTGGCAATGATCTCAATTGTTCTGCGGAGCATATGCAAAGGTAGATTCATTTTTGTGCTAAATCCTAATAAATTGACAAGCGGTAAATACCAAGGGTGACTTACCTTTGCGCCGCTACTATGAAATACCAACACGAAATAGCCAAGCGAAGAACATTTGCGATTATTTCTCACCCTGACGCAGGTAAAACGACATTAACGGAAAAGTTCTTGTTATTTGGCGGCGCCATTCAAGTGGCAGGTGCGGTCAAGAGTAATAAGATCAAGAAGCATGCGACCAGCGACTTCATGGAAATTGAGCGACAACGGGGAATTTCTGTTGCTACTTCTGTCATGAGTTTTGAGTACAATGGCACGTTGATTAATTTATTGGATACACCGGGACACAAAGATTTTGCGGAGGATACTTTTCGAACACTTACTGCAGTAGATAGCGTTATTCTGGTGGTAGACAGTGTAAACGGGGTGGAGGAACAAACACGCCGGTTGATGGAGGTTTGTCGGATGCGTGACACACCGGTTATCCTTTTTATCAATAAAATGGATCGAGACGGAAAAAACCGTTTTGATTTATTGGAGGAGGTAGAAAAGGAATTATCGATCGAGCTGCACCCCATGACCTGGCCTATTAACAGCGGAAAGGATTTCAAAGGGGTTTATAATATTACTGAAAAGAATTTGTTGCTCTTTCAAGCCGGCACCAAAGGAAATGAGGATAATTTAACCATCACTGATTTGAATGATGCCGTGTTGGTGGATCGGCTCGGAGAAAAAGACTCCGCCGTTCTTCGTGAGGATGTGGAGTTGATTGACGGAGTGCATGGTCAATTAAATGTAGAGCGCTATTTGGCAGGCAAAGTGGCCCCTGTTTTTTTTGGCAGTGCCATCAACAATTTTGGGGTACGTGAAATGTTGGACACTTTTATACGAATTGCACCTACCCCCCAAATGCGACAAACTTCTACTCGTGCCGTGCAGCCGCAGGAAGAAAAAATGACTGGGTTTGTTTTTAAGATTCATGCCAACCTGGATCCTAAACACAGAGACCGGATTGCTTTTTTACGAGTATGCTCTGGGAAGTTTGAAAGAAACAAGTATTACCATCATGTGCGCCTAGACAAGGATATCCGATTTAGTAATCCTTATTCTTTTATGGCGCGAGATAAAAGCATTATTGAAGACGCGTATGCGGGAGATGTAGTGGGTTTATTTGATACGGGTAATTTTAAAATTGGAGACACACTTACTGAAGGGGAGGATTTTTATTTTACAGGGATCCCTTCATTTTCTCCAGAAATATTCAAGGAAGTCGTGAATAAAGATCCGATGAAGACCAAGCAATTGGAAAAAGGACTGTTGCAACTGACAGATGAAGGGGTAGCGCAATTGTTCACACAATTTGGGGGTACCAAAAAAATTATTGGTTGCGTAGGGGAGCTGCAATTTGAAGTTATTCAATACCGTTTATTACACGAGTATGGGGCTTCGGTGGTGTTTAATGCACTTCCGTTTTATAAAGCTTGTTGGTTAACCGCGGATAAGCAAAATGTGTTAGAGGATTTTTTGCGTTTTAAACAAGCAAATGCAGGAGCTGATAAGGACGGAAATCCCGTTTATCTAGCACAAAGTGAATGGTTTTTGAATACGGAAATTTCTAACAATTCGTCTATTCAGTTTCATTTTACCAGTGAAATTCACAGGTAAAATGCTTAACTAATGCGGGCTTTAATACCCGTATAATTATGCGGTGTAATTTGTTTCAATTCTTTTTTGAGCGAGGCGGATATGGTGAGTGCGTCTATGAATTTATGGATTGCCTTTTGGTCAATTTTACGTTGTCCGCGTGTCAAGTCTTTTAACGCTTCATAGGGATTTGGAAATTTTTCTCTTCGTAATATCGTTTGAATAGCCTCTGCTACGACGGCCCAATTTGCATCCAGGTCTTCATAGATTTTCGCATCATTCAGTAGCAACTTTCCTAGCCCTTTTTCAATAGAACGAAAGGCAATAAGGGTATGGGCTACTGGCACACCTAGGTTTCTCAGTACCGTTGAATCGGTGAGGTCTCGCTGCAGTCGTGAAATGGGTAGTTTATTGGATAAATGCTCAAATAATGCATTGGCCATACCTAAATTGCCTTCCGCATTTTCAAAGTCAATCGGATTTACTTTGTGTGGCATTGCTGAAGATCCTACCTCGCCTTTTTTCGTTTTTTGCAAAAAATACTCCATCGAAATAT
>CAYFLE010000099.1:0-5869 GCA_964343645.1 uncultured Chitinophaga sp.
GGCCTCTTTTTGCGCCTTTTGTTTGGCCTCCTCAATGATTTCTTGTTGCAGTCCTAAGGCCTTGGTTTGCGTTTCATTGCGCAAACTTTCAATCAACTGGGCACGGGCATCATCTGCAGAAAGATTGGCAATTTTTTCCAGGCGGCGGCTATGCTCCTCTTGGTGTTTTTCTAATTCGGTTCTTTTGACATTCACCAACTCAATTAGACGATTCAAATTTTCTTTGATGGTTTCGTTTTCCTTGAGCTGCTTGTCTAAGTTGTTTTCCTTTTGATTGATGGACTGTTCTTTTTGACGGGCTCTGTTTTCCGATTCGTTGATCTTACGGGTTTTTTCCAGCACCTCTTTTTCGTGCTCTGCCTTTAATTGGACAAAACGTTCTTTAGCCTGCAATTCCTTTTCCTTCCGAACGGTTTCGGCTCTGAGTTCTGCTTCCTTTAAAATTGTTTGTGCTTGATTTTCAGCCTCTTCTACTTGCTTACGGCTGCCCTTGGCAAAGAGGACACGACCCGCCAGGAGGCCAATTCCTCCAGCGACTACGCCGATCAGGGCGTATAATATATTGAGATCCATTGAATTTAAAATTTAAGTGTTTCACAATGATTGTTCCACAATTTGGTGGATATCCAAAGGTACGAAAAGATGTGTATATTGGTCCTCTTAATTTACCTTATGCGTATACTACTATTGACAGCCATTTTGATGCCCTTTACCCTGTTGGCACAGGACAAGTCTAAAACTTTGTCTATCAAGGGAGGTGTGGAGAATTTCAAAACTGAACCTGAATGGGTTTATCTCTATCATAAAGTGGGTGGAAGTTTTGTGACGGATAGCTGTAAAATTGAGGGAGGTTCCTACAATTTCTCCATTCAATTGGATGAACCAGATTTATTACGCTTACGGATCAAATTCCCTGTATTGAAGGATGCAGCCAAAGCAAAGCAAGCTGTTCCGATTGGTTCAGGATCGATGGCACAAAACAGGGATTATTTTGTGTTTTATGCGGGACCTGGAAAAATTCGCATCAGCTCGGTAGATTCTTTTAGCAATGGTACGGTGAAAGGATCTAAAAATCATGAAGCGTATTTGCGTCTTCAAGCTGGACTGAAGCCTTTTGAAGACCAACTAAAAGGTCTTTATCAAGATTATGCAAAAGCCAACGCCGCAAAGGATGTGGCAACCCGCGATCGCGTTGAAGCAAAAATTGATAGTTTGGATGAGGCGATGAAAGAATCTGTATTAGCGCCCTTTGCTAAAGCAGAGTCATCTTCTCCTGTTGCTTTTTATGCATTACAACAGTATGCAGGGTATGATATCAATCCTGATAAGGTTGAACCCTTATACCAAGGATTATCTGAAACAGTACGTACTTATCCCTCAGTTGTGGCTTTCAAGGATCGACTAGAGACAGCAAAAAAAATAGGAGTAGGTCGTATAGCTCCTGACTTTACACAAAATGACACCTTAGATCAACCCGTGCAACTTTCTTCACTGCGTGGAAAATATTTATTGATTGATTTTTGGGCTAGCTGGTGTGGGCCTTGCAGACAAGAAAATCCAAATGTGGTTAAAGTGTTTAACCAATACAAGGATAAAAATTTTCATATTCTAGGAGTTTCGCTGGATCGTGAAGGACAAAAAGACAAGTGGATGAAAGCTATCCATGATGATAAATTGACTTGGACGCATGTTAGTGATTTGAAATTCTGGAATAATGCGGTATCCAGGCAATATGGCATCCAAGCGATCCCTCAGAATTTATTACTCGACCCAGAAGGAAAAATTATTGCGAAGAATTTAAGAGGCGAGGCGTTAGTGAAAAAAATGCAGGAGCTTTTAGGTAATTAAGTTCAGCGTTGTTTTAATTCTGCATCGATCAACTGTTCGAGCAGTTGTAATCCTTTTTTGAGTTCGCCATCCTGTGATGAATCGGATGCTTGTGTAGGTTGTGTCGCAAACCACAGCAGCGTCATGGATATATAATCCTGCATATCTTTTCCTACATAAGCGGATTTTAATTCCAGGATCTTATCATTGATCAGCTTGAGTGTTTTTAGGACTGCTGCTTCGTCGGAAGGGTCTACTTTGATTCGGTAGGTCCGATCTGCAATGACGGCTGATAGGGGAATGAGTTCACTCATAGTTTATTCTCCGAGTTGTGTAATACAACGATCGATTTCTCGAATATACTGATTGATTTTTTGTTCCATTTCTTTCCGGTCTTCCTCCGATAGAGTGGACTGATTTGATTTCATCCCATTCAACTGTTGTTCCAACTCAGTGGCTTTTTGTTGCCAGGTTGATTTTTCAGCTTCTGCAAGCCGCAAGGCTTGCTGTAATTTTTCATTTTCTGTATGAAGGGTTTGTTGCAACCGGATTAGTTGTTGCAATTTTTCTTCCAGGCGTTGTAGGTCTTGTGGTAGAGTACTCATTTTCTTAGGGTAACTGCTAATTCTTTTTCAAGGGTAGAAAGAATCGTGGACATCCAATTTTCAATTTCCTTATCGGTGAGGGTTTTTTCTTTGTCCTGAAACGTGAAGTTGACCGCCATCGATTTTTTATCCTTTCCTAGTTTATCGCTTTCGAATATATCAAAGAGTTTGATATCCTGTAAGGTTTGAATTCGGATCTTTTGCACAGTGGTCGCAATTTGTTCCCAAGTTAATGAACGAGGAACTACTAGTGCTAAATCGCGTTGCACACTCGGGAAGCGAGGCACTTCTGTGATTTTGACTGATCGATTTTTAGACAGCTCCAATAAGCGCTCCCAATTTAATTCGGCAAATAAAACGGGTTGCTTGATCCCCATTTTCGTGCATAGGGATGAAGCTACTATTCCACCTGTTCCTACCACTTGCTTTCCCACACTCCATTCGAGAGCGGCAGCATATTTAGCAGCTGTAGTGGTAGTTGATTTGACGGTTAATCCTAGTCCGGTTGTTAAGGCATCAATAGCCCCTTTTAGGGTATAAATAGTTGCTGCTTGCGCGGGTTGTTTCCAATTGGCTTCTTGTTTTTCCCCCGTTACCACCACGCACAGTCTGTCCATTTCTAAATATGTGTGGTCTGCTTTTTGTGCGTAGGTTTTTCCAAATTCAAACAAGCGCAAATTCAAATTGCGGTGATTTAAATTATGCGCTACTACTTCCAAGGCTGTTTCTAGCAATGAGGGACGCATACAGTTGAGTTCCGCGCTCAAACTATTGATCATGGTGACTAAGGAACGTTGTTCTTCCGAAGAAAAATAAGCCGCATTGGTAATAGAGTTAGTCATCATTTCCTGAAAACCCATTCCGGCTAATTGGTTGGCTATTTTTTCACGTAACTGTTCCTTCCATTCATGGTGTCCAGCAGATGGCGTTAATTGAACATGCGTAGGGATAGCGATATTATCCAAGCCGTCTATTCGTACAATTTCTTCCACGATATCAGCAGGTAAACTCACATCTGTTTTATGAAAAGGTACTGCTACGGTGAATGCTTCTTCTGTTTCTTTCATCCAACCAAATCCTAACGCTGTCAATATTTTTTTGATGGTAGCCGCTGTATAATTTTTGCCACTGAGTCGAGTGACAAAATTCCATTTCACCACTACTTCTTTTTGCGAAAGGGGTTGGGGATATTGATCAATCAGGGATCCGTTGATTTGACCTCCTGCTGTTTCCAGTATTAATTGAACGGCTCTTTCTAGCACAGTTACTGTGGCACCAATATCGGTTCCTTTTTCAAAACGACTAGCTGCATCTGTGCGAAGTCCGTGACGGAAAGAAGTTTTACGAATCGTGATGCCTTCAAAAAAAGCGCTCTCTAAAAATAAACGAGTAGTGGAATCTTTCACCCCACTGTCTAGCCCACCAAATACTCCAGCGATACACATTCCTTCTGCTGAATTACAAATCATGAGATCCTCGGCAGCTAATTTTCTTTCCGTACTATCCAAAGTCACAAAAGGAGTTCCGGCAGGGAGATTTTTTACAATCACTTTATTTCCTTTGATCGCTGCCGCATCAAAAGCATGTAAGGGTTGACCCGTTTCGTGTTGAACATAGTTAGTGACATCCACAATATTATTGATAGGTCGTACACCAATTGCTTGCAATCGTTGTTGCATCCATATAGGAGAGGGTCCCACCTGAATCCCTTCTATCGAAATACCAGTATAACGAGGGCAGGCAATTTTATTTTCAACTTGAACGGTGATAGGATGCTCGCTATTGGAAGCGGGGAGAGAAGGAGTTGCGGGACGAAGGGGAGTCAGCTCTTTGTTTTCGTGGTGATTCAAGTATGCACAAACATCACGCGCTACACCCCAATGACTCATGGCATCCATTCGGTTGGGGGTTAATCCAATTTCATAAATGATGTCTTCGTATAAATTAAAATAAGTGGGAGCAGGGGTGCCAGGTTTTGCATCGGCTGGTAAAACCATGATGCCCGCATGACTATCGCCCAAACCAATTTCGTCTTCTGCACAAATCATTCCTTGACTTTCTTCTCCCCTAATTTTTGCAACGCGCATTGTGAGTGGTTCACCTTTGGTTGGGTAGATGGTAGATCCAACGGGCGCTACTACTACTTTTTGTCCAGCAGCTACATTGGGGGCGCCACATACAATCGAAAGTGGAGTGTCTTGCCCAATATTGACTGTAGTCAATGTGAGTTTATCCGCGTTTGGATGTTTTTGTGTGGTGAGCACTTCCCCAATGACTAATCCGTTCAAACCGCCTTTTACTTGCTGATAAGGTTGCATACTTTCCACTTCCAATCCAATAGAAGTCAGAATAGCACTCAAGTGTTGAGGGTCCGGTTTTACGGGCAAATAATCACAAAGCCATTTATAAGAGATCGTCATCTTCGCTGTTCAATTTACTGCTTGCGAAGATAATGGAAAGGCTTGCTATTACATACGGTAACAGACGGCATTGATGTTCATGCCGGCGCCCACTGATGCAAATAGTACGATATCTCCTGGATGCAGTTCGTGTTCTTTCCAATGGCCTTTACAAACCAGATCAAATAAGGTGGGAATGGTGGCAACCGAGCTATTCCCCAACTTATGAATACTCATAGGCATGATATGCGCTGGTGTTTCTTTGAGTCCATAGAGTCGGAAAAGTCGTTTGATGATGCCTTCGTCCATTTTTTCATTGGCCTGGTGAATGAAAACTTTTTTTACCTCCTGGATTGAAACACCTGCCTTGTCCAAACAATCTTTCATAGCAGCCGGGACATTTTGCATGGCATATTCATACACTTTACGGCCTTTCATTTTGATGTAGCGAACCTCTTCTGAGGATGCTGGCTGATTACTTTTACCAAAAAACAAATAATACGCTTCGTCCATGCAATGGCTTTGCACACTGGCTGATAAAATACCGGACTGAAGCGCATTAGCTGGCTGCGATTCTAATATGGTTGCTCCCGCTCCATCTGAAAAAATCATACTGTCTCTATCAAAATGATCCACTACACGGCTCAGCGTTTCTGTACCAATCACGAGTGCTTTTTTAGCAACCCCTGCTTTGATAAACGCATCGGCTTGAATCACTCCTTGTAACCAACCTGGGCAACCAAATAAAATATCATAAGCGACACAAGCGGGGTTTTTAATACCCAACCCATGTTTTACGCGTGAGGCTAAGGCAGGTAACACATCGGTTTGAATAGTGCCTTGCACCACGTTTCCGAAATTATGCGCCACAATGAGCTGGTCTAACTGTTCAGGATCCACACCGCTTTGCTCAATGGCTTTTTGTGCTGCCCATACCGCCATATCCGAAGCGGTTGTTTTTTCTTCGGCATATCTTCTTTCTTCGATTCCGGTGATCTCCTTGAATTTTTCAACGATTTCTTCGCCAGGGGCATCAAT
>CAYFLE010000100.1:0-5815 GCA_964343645.1 uncultured Chitinophaga sp.
TAGTAGAGTGCGGACACGATGTGGTCATCTTATTAGACTCCATCACGCGTTTAGCACGTGCACATAATACCGTAGCGCCTGCCTCCGGAAAAGTATTATCAGGTGGTGTGGAAGCTAATGCGATGCAAAAACCTAAACAGTTTTTTGGAGCTGCACGTAAAATTGAAAATGGTGGATCGCTCACGATCATTGCTACAGCTCTTGTTGACACCGGAAGTAAAATGGATGAAGTGATTTTTGAAGAATTCAAAGGAACAGGTAACATGGAATTGCAATTAGATCGCAAACTGTCTAATAAGCGTATTTATCCTGCTATCGATTTGACTTCTTCCTCTACCAGACGTGATGACTTGTTACTGGAGCCTGCTGTTTTACAACGCATGAACTTGTTACGTGTATTCTTGACAGATATGAATACGGAAGAAGCGATGCGTGAATTACAAAACCGCATGAAGGGCACCAAGAGTAATGAAGAGTTCCTGGCCTCCATGAACAAATAAACTTCAGGGGACTTCGGTCCCCTTTTTTTGTATGCCAGCCCAACGGATTGATATCAACCAATTTTTATCACTTGCCGCTTCGCATCCCGTATTAGATGTACGAAGCCCGGGTGAGTATGGGCATGCGCATATGCCAGGTGCCCATTCCTTTCCTTTATTTTCAGATGAAGAAAGAAAAATTGTCGGCACCACCTACAAACAAAACAGCAGAGAAGAGGCGATAAAAGTTGGATTAGATTTTTTTGGTCCTACCATGAAGCAGCGCATTATCGATGCCGAAAAAATTACAGCAGGACAAAAAATAGTATTAGTCCATTGTTGGAGAGGAGGAATGCGTAGTGGCGCTATTGCTTGGTTGCTCGATTTGTATGGGTTTAAAGTATATACACTCGCGGGGGGATATAAAGCATACCGGAACTGGGTGTTAGCGCAATTCAAAAAAAATTATCCCTTTATTTTAATTGGTGGCTATACAGGATCAGGAAAAACCGAATTGCTACAAGCCATGCAAAAAATGGGCGATCCAGTGATAGATCTAGAACAACTAGCTAGTCATAAAGGATCCGCATTTGGAAATATTGGGCAGCCTGCTCAACCGGGACAAGAGCAATTTGAAAATAATTTAGCCACAGCGCTTGCTCAACTAAATGAGCGCCCCAACAATGCATCGGTGATTTGGCTCGAAGATGAATCGCAACGCATCGGTCATATCAATATCCCCAATGATCTTTGGCATACCATGCGAAGCAGTGCTATTTATTTTTTAGACATTCCATTTGAACAGCGACTCAAACACATTGTGGAAGGATATGGTGGGTTAGACAAAACTGCACTCATTGAAGCAGTGGGGCGAATCACTAAAAAGCTAGGGCACTTACAAGCAGGATTAGCTATTGAATTTTTACAAGAAGATAATTTTTCGGCAGCGTTTGAAATTTTATTGCGTTACTACGATAAGCTCTACAGTAAATCGCTTCAAAATCGGGAAGCACTCAATAAATTACTCGTCACCATTCCTGCACAAAACACAGGAGCCGAAAATGTAGAATTAGTCAAGACGATCAAAAATAAAAATCATGTCAGCTGAAGAAATAAAACTCACGTCTTTTTCACATGGCGCCGGTTGCGGCTGTAAGATTGCACCGAAAGTATTGGAAGAAATTTTACACAGTAATTTATCTAGGCCGGATCAAAAAAATTTGTTGGTAGGCAATCACAGCAATGATGATGCGGCGGTGTATGATTTAGGAAATGGCACAGCACTAATTGCTACCACTGATTTTTTTACGCCCATTGTCAACGATCCTTTTTTATTTGGAAAAGTAGCCGCTGCCAATGCCATTAGTGATGTATATGCTATGGGTGGAAAACCATTAATGGCGATTGCGATCTTAGGATGGCCAGTAGAAAAATTGTCTGCATCCGTTGCACAAAAAGTAATTGAAGGGGGTCGCGCCATTTGTGCAGAAGCAGGAATTCCACTAGCAGGTGGACATAGTATTGATTCGCCTGAACCCATTTTTGGTTTAGCGGTCAATGGACTGATATCCGTTTTACAACTCAAAAAAAATAATACAGCTCAAGCAGGTGATTATCTTTTATTAACCAAACCATTGGGCGTTGGCATTTTATCCACGGCAGAAAAAAGAGGATTACTACAAGAAGGACACCGCGCTGTGTTGGAAAAACAATTAACCACACTTAATTCAATTGGTGAAAAATTAGGCGCAATCGATGGGGTACATGCTATGACAGACGTAACAGGATTTGGATTGATGGGGCATGCCATTGAAATGGCGACGGGTAGCGGATTAAGCGCCGCCTTAGAATATGGAAAAATTCCATTGGTAGAAGGAGTACGCGACTATGTGGCGCAACGAATTTCTCCCGATGCTACACCCAGAAACTGGAATAGCTATAGTAGTAAAGTAAAATTTGAAAAAGGAGTAAACGTATTAGAGGCTTTCACGGTATTGCCCGATCCACAAACCAATGGGGGTTTATTAATCAGTGTAAGCGAAGAGGCGTTGTCAGCCGTACAACAATTATTTCGCGCCAACGGATTAGCGCAGTACGCAGAACCGATCGGGAAAATAACACCTGCGGGGGAACACGCGTTAACGGTGATGTAAAAATTAAAAGACCAAGTTTTCTTTGTTCTTGACTTGTTCAATGGGCAACTCTGCCACTAATTGAACAGGAGGAATGCTTCGAATGGTTTGAACAGTTTGTTGAATAGAGGCATCACTCACTTCATCTTCTTTCATCAACCACAAAAAATCTAAGTGCTTGAATTCGGGCAACAAAAACTCTCCATCAAATTTATTGGAGTAGATATAATGCTCTAGCGATCCCGTAGGTTCACGGTATTCGTAAACCGAAAACAGGTATTGTCTTTTTTTATAAATGCGTTTGATCTCTAATTCATTGATACGAAAATCAAGGCCGATCGAATTATTCAGATGCCAACAAAATTGATAGCCCCGAATAGGCGCTACAATCCCCAATAAACGAGTGCCCTCAAAAAAGGCCTCCGTGATTAATGAATTATCAAGTACTAATTTGTTGATGCGATCTGCCATACGGTAACAGATCTAAGTTACAACGGAACCCGATTAAAATTGAATTTCAACCGTGAACTGTTCGGCGCCACGCTGGCAAATCACAGTAGTTTTATCACCCTTTTTGAATTTTCCTAGCGTCTGCATATACGATTCCATGGAGCTGACTTTGTAATCACCGATCTGCAACACAATATCGCCGGCTTTGAGGCCTGCTTTTTGTGCGGCTCTGCCTTCGCTTACACCATCAGCACGCACCCCGTTACCACTGTAGGTATAATCGGGCATGATTCCCATCGATACACTAAATCGTGCAGTGGTAGTAGTTTGTGCTTCCCGTGTTTTTAAAAATGCCAGGCGTCCTTGGCTGTTAGCCCCATCCACCACCATTTTCACATGTTGCAAAATATGGACCATTCCTTTATAGTTAATGCGATCCGCATCATCTGATGGTTTGTGATAATCGGTGTGCAGTCCAGTAAAATAAAATAACACCGGAATGTCTTTCCGATAAAAAGAAGTGTGATCGCTAGGGCCTGAACCACTCGAATCAATTTTTACCTGAAGACTGGCTGTTGATTTTTTTGCGCCATTCGTATTAATCAATGAAGACCAGGTGGGAGATGTACCATAGCCGCCAACTGTGATTGTTTTTGTACTATCATTTAGTCGTCCCACCATATCCATGTTGATCATATAGTTTACATTTTTCAATTCAACCGTGGGATGATCTGTAAAATATTTTGAACCATATAATCCTAGTTCTTCACCAGAAAACGCAATGAATAAATAATTATTAGTGGTTGCTTTTGTTTTTTTGAGCAGCCTCGCTAATTCAATTAAAGAAGCGGTTCCACTTGCGTTATCATCTGCACCATTGTGAATAGCAGGTTCCTTTTTTTCATAGCGAGAATTTCCGTCTTCGCCATATCCCAAGTGATCAAAGTGCGCGCCTAGAATTACCGTAGTAGGCGCATTATTATTGATGTAGCCGATTACGTTGGTGCCATTGCGCATTTTTTCACCCAACTCAATAGAAGCATTGAAACTTAATTCACCTTCGTCGTCCGCAGCACGCACCCCTTCCAATGGTTTTTTATAGAGATAGATCACAGGAAGATCCAAAACAGGCGAGCGATCTTTTGCATTAAAACTCAATTTATCGTCTTGGTTACCGGAATTATACCACAACACGGCAGTGGCTCCTTTTCTTTTTGCATTCTTGCTGAATTCATATACATAAGTGGCAAGATCAAAATGCGGATTGTTGCTGTTGTCTTCTAAAACCACAGCGATATCTATCAACCATGGTGAACCAACTTCTTGTAGGCCCGCCGTAGCTACTCCTGAAACAACACCGTTTGCACTATATGGAAATGCAAAAAATTCAGCACCCGCTTTCAATATTTTTTTAGCAGTGGCTCCAGTAGAAAATGATTTAGTAAACGACAGCGTAGTACCCTCTTTCATTTCTCTTCCTTCATTAACAGAAAAGGGTTGATAATAATTATTAGTTCCCTTTGCGGATAATCCAATTGTTTGAAACTGTTGGGCGATATATTCCATCGCTAATTTTTCACCCGCTGTGCCCGTGCGGCGCCCTTCCAATTTATCATCGGCTAAATAAGCGACATGTGCGCGAAGCGCCTGCTCGGCTTTTTTTAATTCGGACTTTTTTTGAGACCACAAACCCAGCGGGGCAGATAACAATAATAGAATCGGAAGCAAAAACCTTGATTTCATTGGTTGGCGGGATTAAGGAAGTGCAAAGTTATTCGGTATTCGATGCAAATCAAGAGGTACTTCTGATTTCGTAAATAGTTTTGCCGGGGTCTGTCTACTTTTGCGGTCTGCCATCGCTTTGACCCCGCATACCAATCATATCGTCCTAGTGGGTAATCCCAATAGCGGAAAAAGTTCCCTTTTTAACTGCTTGACAGGCCTGCGCCAACAGGTGGGGAATTTCCCCGGTGTTACGGTTGATAAAAAAACGGGGCAAGCAACCGTAGGCGCGCACGAAGTAAGTTTTGTGGATCTGCCAGGAACATACAGTTTATACCCCAAACGTTTGGACGAGTGGGTAACTTATAAAATAGTGATGGGGGAAGACGAAGAAATAAAACCCTCCGTCATCATTGTGGTGGCAGACGCCAGTAATTTGAAAAGAAATCTCTTATTCTGCACCCAGCTGATCGATTTAAAATTGCCCGTGGTGGTGGCGCTTACTATGATGGACCTGGCCCGCCAAAAAGGGATCAAGATTAATCTGGATGAATTAAAAAGAGAGTTAGGTGTTCCGGTGGTGGCGGTAGACCCCAGAAAAAGGAAAGGAGTAGCCGAACTAGAACGCGCCGTTGAGTTAACGATAGAAGGTGCATACAAAGTTCCGATTCGTGATTTTATAGATAATCGTTCCCTTGCCCCAATCCCGATAGAAAAGATAAAAGAAGAACTAGGTTCAATCGGCGATTATAAAGCGATTCACCTGTTGACCCATCATGCGTCCTTTGGTTTTTCTTCAGACATCCAACAAAAGATTGAGTCTATCGAAAAACAAACCCATTTTAATCCGACCAAAACGCAGGCCGAAGAAATACTGCAACGTTATGCACGCATCCGACAAATTATGCAGCAAGCCGTATCCGAACCCGACCCGTTGCAAAAATCATTATTCACCGAAAAACTAGATTCCATTTTATTGCATCGTCGGTGGGGGTATTTCATTTTACTCTCTGTGTTGTTTTTATTATTTCA
>CAYFLE010000101.1:0-5812 GCA_964343645.1 uncultured Chitinophaga sp.
TGGCTCTATAAAAAAGAAGCGGAACGGGTGATACTAGAAGATCCTACTAATTATCTGTGGAGTCATCGACGCTGGCGTCATGAATGGAATTCCACGTACGATCCTATTTACCAAGGAGAGTAATTAGCGCCACTGGGCAACGAATCATTGGGCAACAAATCATTACGCAACGACTCATTGCACTTATTTCAACAATTGATCCATCAATTCGGTGAGGGCGCGCATTCGATCCATATTGATCGAGTAATAAATAAATTTTCCTTCGCGCGTGGTATTGACAAAACCTGCTTTCCGTAAAATAGCCAAGTGTTGCGAGGCAACTGATTGTTCGACGCGTAAATGAATATAAATTTCTGTCACAGTCACTTTCCCTTTTTGATCAATCAACTGCAAAATTTGCTGACGCAATTTGTGATTGAGCGCACGCAAAATCACACTTGTTTTTTTTAATAGCAATAAATCCAGTGTAATGGTTTGCGTAGTATTGGAAGGATCATGTATGGGAAGCGTATAAGAATGCATAAGAGCGTAAAGGTACCATCATTTAGGGGCAAATACTATGACTTTGGTAGGGTGTAAAACTCTTTTCCGTAGAGTGGGGTGGCATAGGCCACATCTGCAAAGTCTTTGGCACTAAATTTTTTCAGCGCGAGCGGAACCATGGCCGCTGCTGTTGCTTTTGCTGGAGAAAAAGATGCATTGGAAGATGAACAGCACGTTTTAAACTTATCTGCTCCATCTCCGCAATAAATTATTTTTCGGGTAACCAATTCAGTGGCAAAAGACTGCGCATCCAACACAAGTGCTTGTGCGGGTTGTAGTTCTTGAAAGTTATCGTTATATAACGCATAAAAAACTTCCATTCTTCGCGCATCGATCATTGGACAAATCCAAGCGGAGGAATCTGCGTGTATCACCGATGCCATCAATTGTAAGGTGGGAATAGTGATCAATGGTTTTTGTAGCGCATAACAATATCCTTTGGCGGTACTCAGTCCCACGCGCAGTCCAGTGTAAGAGCCGGGTCCAATGGTCACAGAAATGGCATCAAGAGTAGAAAGGGTGATTCCAATGGTTTGTAACGCATCTTCTACCGCGGTATGAATCCACGTAGCATGATCCATTTGATTGGAATTTTGTTTTTCAATCAACACTTCATTTTCTCTGGAAACCGCAATGGATCCGAGTGTACCTGCTGTATCGATATGTAAGAGTACTGCCATTGATCAGCTTTACGCGTTATATACTTCTTCTTTTAATAGGGCAGCAGGATTGTATCGATTCGATTCTGCACTTAATTTCTCTAGTAATTGTAGCACACGTGTCTTACCTAATTTATTCGCCCATGCAAATGGACCCAATGGATAATTTGTACCTAGTTGCATTGCTAGATCAATTTGTTCTTTATCGCTGACTCCTTCTCCCCATGCTAAATACGCTTCATTGATGATGGAACAAATTACTCGGGGCGCTATCAGTCCCACTTGATCATTGACCCACTCGGGTATGCGATTCAATTGTTTGAAAGCTTCTTCTATTTCTAATCGCGCGGAATCTTGTTGACAAACAAGTTCTATTCTTTCTTTATCTAAAAATCCCGGCCATCCGTTGATTCGGCAAAATCCATTGGGTAATTCTGCGCCAGTTAGTAATACCGCATTCGCCACTACTAGTCCTCCTTTTTCTTGAAATGCGGACAGCACTTTTAAATGTTCCGGATTTTCTTCGCCAATTAGATCAATACAAATAGACTGATCGGTGAGTTGAGATGGGTGCGAAAGCCACTGCACAGCCATTTTACCCGGTCGACATTCCCAGGCTGTTTGTTGTGCATCATTTCCAATCAAGGCAATCTTCATCTCCACTATTTTTGCAAAGAAAGCGCATAAAGCTAAATTCGCGCTCTAAACTATTTGCTATGTCAAAGACTATTATCAAAACCGATAAAGCCCCTGCACCTATTGGACCCTACAACCAAGCGGTTCGTTATAAAAGTGAAGTATTTATTTCTGGACAAATCTGTATCAATCCCGCCACCGGTGAGTTGAATAATGCTGATCTCGCCACAGAAACTCGTCAGGTGATGGAAAATTTAAAAGCTATTTTGACGGAGGCGGGCCTTGATTTTAGTCAGGTCATCAAAACCACTATTTTTTTGACCGACATGAATCGTTTTGGGGAAGTCAACGAAATTTATGGCAGCTATTTTACAGGGGATTATCCCGCCCGGGAGACCGTTCAGGTGTCGGCCCTGCCTAAGTTTGTCAACGTGGAAATTAGTATGATCGCTGCTGGTTGAGATTCCTCAATTTTCTAAGCGACGATTGGTAAACAAACGCTTTTTTATGGGCGGAGTTCCTTAATTTAGACAACTCCAAAAGCCCTATATGTTTAGAACCACTACTCTTGCCATTCGCACTCTTTTAGTGAGTGCTCCTTTTCTATTTTTTTCGTTGACTTCTTGCCAACATGTTGAAACTGGCGAAGAAGAAGAAACTGAGTATGACGGACCCGACCAAGCCATTCGGCAGGAGTTGGAAATGATGCGCGACCCTCGCACAGGTCAAGTGCCTTGGCAAAAATTATTGGAAGCAAAATTAGCAACCGAAGCCTCTAAAGAGTCGGCTCGTCAAAATCGTATTGAAGCATTAGCGTGGGAAGAACGCGGCCCAACTTCCGATGTGGTTGGACCCAGCAATGGTAACTCGCGTGCTAATAGTGGAATTGCAGCGGGACGTGTTCGTGCCATGATGGTGGACTCATTGGATCCTACTAAAAAAACAGTATTCATTGGAAGTGTGGCAGGAGGACTTTGGAAAACAACAGATATCACCGCCTCTCCTGCTAACTGGGTACCAGTGAATGATTTTCTATCCAACATATCTATAGCTGCTATCTGTCAAGACCCTCGTCCAGGATTTCAAAATATCATGTATTTGTGTACAGGGGAATCCTATTATAATTCTGATGCAGCACAAGGAATAGGCGTATTCAAAAGTGTGGATGCAGGCGCAACCTGGACTTATTTATCAAGCACAGCTTCGGCAAACTATTATTTCTGTACGCGTATACTTTGTGATTACCAAGGAAACGTATACCTCTCTACCCGTAGTGGAGTATTTCGTTCCAATGACGGAGGAACCAACTGGACTAATATTACTCCTTCGAGTGTGGCATCCAGCCGTATCTGTGATATGGAAATCTCCTCCACATCTGCTCCTGCCCGTTTGCATATTGTAACAGGTATTAGCTCTGCACAGAGTTATCGCTATACCGATAACCCGTCTACTGCAACCAATACTACTGGATGGAATTCTCCTACTACAGCATTTCCTTCGTATACCAATCGCGCAGAAATAGCTGTATTAGGAACGACGCTCTATGCAATTCCTGCTAATAATTCTGGCCAAGTAACGAATGTTTATAAATCCATTGATGGGGGAGACAACTGGGTTGCTTGTACGGGTACACCACCTAACACTGTTTCTGGAAGTGCATTTACCAATACGCAAGGTTGGTATGATTTATCTGTTCGTATTAATCCTGCAAATCCTGAAGAGTGCATTATTGGTGGAGTAGATGCTGCACGCACCTTAGATGGAGGAATTACTTGGACACGTATTTCTGCGTGGGTGGGAACAGCGGGACAGTATGTGCACGCGGATCAACATGATGTGCAATGGTGGGACGGAGGAAATAAATTATTATTTGCGTGTGATGGCGGTGTGCATTATTCAGCAGACAAAGGAACCACTATTCGCGATCGTAATTCAGGTCTTCGTATCAAACAATTTTATTCTGTTGCTATTCACCCCACACAAACCAATTATTTCTTAGCGGGTGCGCAGGATAATGGCGTGCACCAATTGAATAATACTGGCTTGGGTGCTTCTGTTGAAGTAACAGGAGGTGATGGGGCCTATGTGGCTATTGACCAAGATGAACCCAACTATCAATTTGGGTCTTACGTATATAATGCTTTCCGACGTAGTTCTAACAATGGAGCGAACTGGACTTCTTTTACTATCAATAGTAGTAGTGGACGATTTATCAATCCGTGGGAATATGATAACTCGGCAAATATCATTTATGCTTGTAATGCAGCAGGAAACTATTTACGTTGGGATAATCCGCAAACAGCATTGAATGTTGCGGGTGCCATCACTACGATTGTTCCTATTACAGAATTTGCTGGACAGAATGTTTCCTCTGTTCACGTTTCTCCTTTTACGGCTAACCGTGTTTTCTTTGGATTAGGTTCTGGAAAAGTGGTGCGTGTATCGAATGCGAATGATGTTACGCCAACTGCATTAGATATTACACCAACAGGCGCTGCCGGGTATGTGAACTGTGTAAATACTGGATCTACTGAAAGTAAATTGATTGCAGTTTATGCAAGTTATAATGTGACGCATGTATGGGTGAGTCAGGATGCAGGAGCTACTTGGACGGCTTGCGATGGAAACTTGCCAAACATGCCTGTTCGTTGGGCGATTTTTCATCCCGATACCGATACCAAAGCCATTATTGCTACTGAAACTGGTGTATGGGAGACTGATTTATTAAATGGCACGAGTACTGTTTGGGTTGCTAACCCAAGTTTTCCGAATGTGCGCGCTTCTATGTTAAAATATCGTGCGAGTGATCGCACATTAGTGGCTTCCACCCACGGACGCGGTGTATGGACTACCACCATTCCTGCTCCATCTGGTTTCTCATTTAGTGCACCGTCTCCAGTCATAGTGGCTTGTCCTGCACCACAAAACATGAGTGTTACCTTGAACACTATCTCCAATGGAGGATTTACTGGTGCTGTCTCTTTAACTGCTACAGGTAATCCAGGTGGTACAACGGTGTCTTTCACTACGAATCCTGTTACGGCAGGTAATAGCACGATTGTTATATTAAATGGAACTAATAATTTGACGCCTGGTACTTACACCGTAACTGTTACGGGAACTGCCACCGGTGCTATTACACAATCAAGAACACTGACCTATACTATTACACCAGGTTCTGCCCCAACTATTTCTTCTCAACCTTCCGATATTACTGTTTGTAGTGGAAACAATGCTGCATTTAGTATTGTTACCAATGAAGGAACGTATCAATGGCAAGTCAGTACCAATGGGGGAACTACTTGGTCCAATGTGAGTGGTGCAACAAGTGCAACCTATAGCATCACCAGCACGACTACTTCTTTATCTGGTAATTTATATCGCTGTGTGGTTACCAATAGTTGTGGCAATACAGTGACTTCTACTACGGCTTTATTAACCGTAGCAAGTTCAACCGCTATCACCACTCAACCTGCGAATGCTTCGTTGTGTGTAGGTTCTTCTAATTTATTCAGCGTTGTGGCTACGGGTGCTAACTTGACTTATCAATGGCAAAAAAGTACAGATGGTGGAACTACTTGGTCCAATGTGAGTGGTGCAACAAGCTCACAGTATACTTTATCAAGTATCACGTTGGCCATGAATGGTGATAAATATCGTTGTATCGTCAATGGTACGTGTACTCCTTCTACCGTTACTTCTAGCGCTGCTACTTTATCGGTAGTAAGTGCATTAAGCATCACCCAACAACCAGTATCTGCTACTGTATGTAGTGGCACTGATGCAAGTTTCACTATCGCTGCTGTGGGCGTTAGCACGTATCAATGGCAAGTGAGTACGGATGGCGGAACAACTTGGTCTGCTATTACTGGTGCAACTACTACTACTTATACAGTGACTGCACCTAGTACATCTTTGTCGGGTAATTTATATCGTTGTGTGGTGAGTGGTTCTTGCGGAACGGCTAACTCTTC
>CAYFLE010000102.1:0-1409 GCA_964343645.1 uncultured Chitinophaga sp.
AATCCCACAAATAATTAATAAATGGAAAAGCAAAAAAACAGCGTTGGTCGTCGTAAAGAAGCCGTAACTCGCGTTTTCGTAACTAAAGGTGACGGTAAGATCATGGTCAACGATAAAGACTACAAAGAATATTTTTCATTGGTCTATCTACAAAATCAAGTAGAGCGTCCGTTGAAAACAGTTGAAGTAATGGGAAAGTATGATGTGAAAATTAATGCAGCCGGTGGTGGCGTTAAAGGACAGGCTGAAGCAGCTATGCTGGGCATTTCCCGTGTATTGGTTGATTTGAATCCTGAATTCCGTCCAGCGTTGAAAGCGGCCGGATTATTGAAGCGTGATCCTCGTTCTGTTGAGCGTAAGAAATTCGGTCACAAGAAAGCACGTCGCAGCTTCCAGTTCTCTAAACGTTAATCGTCTTAATTCAATTTTAAAGTATCTATACCTATCATGGAAAACAATACATCCTTACAACAGCAACTTCTCGAAGCCGGTGTACATTTTGGTCACCTGAAAAAGAAGTGGAATCCCAAGATGTTACCTTACATCTTTGCTGAGAAGAAAGGTATCCATATCATTGACCTGAACAAAACGGTTGACTGCATGCAGGAGACTGCTGCTGCCCTTAAGCAAATTGCACGCAGCGGAAAGAAAATCCTTTTTGTAGGAACTAAAAAGCAGGCGAAGGATATCGTGAGCGAATGTGCCAAGCGTGTAAACATGCCCTATGTAACAGAGCGTTGGCTCGGTGGTATGTTGACCAATTTCAACACGGTTCGTAAGAGCGTGAAGAAAATGCAGAGCATTGAAAAAATGTTAGGCGATGGTTCATTTGACAGCATTACCAAAAAAGAGCGTTTGACATTAAGTCGTGATAAAGACAAAATGGAAAAAGTATTGGGCGGTATCGCTCAATTGGGCCGTATCCCTGCTGCTTTGTTCCTGATTGATATTGGGCACGAGCACATTGCACTCGCAGAAGCTAAGCGTTTAGGTGTTACTACATTTGGTCTTGTTGATACCAACTGTGATCCTAACAAAGTTGACTTTGCGATTCCTGCCAATGATGACGCTACTAAGTCTATTGCCATCTTAGTAAACTATATCACTGCCGCTATTGAAGAAGGATTAGCGGAAAGACAAGCGGCTAAAGATGAGGAAACAGAAGAAATCACTGACGATGAAAAAGAAAAGAAAGCAGCTAAGTTGCTCGCTGAAGCAGAAGCAGAAGGCGGACGTGGTGCTGGACGTCGTGGTGGTGCAGCTGGTTCTCGTCGTCGTACTACTTCTGGTAGTGTGAGTCGTGGTCCTGGTGGAGCCCGTAAATAATTTTATTCTATCACATTTTAGTAGGGAAGTGAATCAATCGCTTTTCTGCTAACTAAATTATATAGTCAAATGAGTACAGTAAC
>CAYFLE010000102.1:1419-5719 GCA_964343645.1 uncultured Chitinophaga sp.
CGTGGTGCTGGTCGTCGGGGTGGTGCAACTGGTTCTCGTCGTCGTACCACTTCTGGTACTACGAGCCGTGGTCCTGGTGGAGCCCGCAAGTAATTTTATTCCATAACAATTTGCGTAGAGAAGTCAATCACTTCTCTGCTACTTAAATTATATAGTCAAATGAGTACAGTAACTATCAGTGCACAGGATATTAATAAACTTCGTCAAGCAACTGGCGCCGGTATGATGGATTGCCGCAAAGCGTTGACAGAAACAAATGGTGATTTTGAAGCTGCAATCGACTGGTTGCGTAAGCAAGGTCAAAAAGTTGCTGCTAAGCGTAGTGATCGTGAAGCGAAAGAAGGTGTAGTAATTGCACAAACAACCGCTGATAACAAAACAGGGATTGTGGTATGTGTGAGCTGTGAAACCGACTTCGTTTCTAAAAATGCAGACTTCGTAGCATTTGGAAAAAGTATTGCTGATGCTGCGATTGCCAACAACGTAACTTCTTTAGAGCAATTGATGGAAGTGAAGATTGGTAGCCTAACTGTAGCTGCCATGGTTGATGAGAAATTAGCTACAATCGGTGAAAAAATTGGGGTAACTAAATTTGAGCGTATTGATGCGCCTTTCGTTTCTTCTTATATACACGGTGCCAATCGTATCGGGGTATTAGTAGGAATGGATAAGGAAGCAGCTGAAGCTGGTAAAGATGTAGCGATGCAAATTGCTGCGTTAAATCCAGTAGCTGTTGATGCAGCTTCTGTACCTGCTGACGTGATCGAACGTGAAAAAAGCATCGTGGTTGAATTGATGAACCAGGATCCTAAAATGGCTGGTAAGCCCGCTGAAATGATCGCTAAAATTGCCGAAGGTAAAATGGGTGCTTTCTTCAAGGAGCAAACCCTCACTGCACAGGCATTTGTGAAAGATAGCAGCAAGTCTGTTGCTGATTACCTAAAAGAGTCAGGTAATGTGACAGTAACAGGGTTTAAGCGTGTTGCACTTGGTTAATTCAAACAAGTTTCAATAGAAATTGATAATGGCGCCCGGTGAAACCGGGCGCTTTTTTTTGCCCTTTCAAATTCTCTATCTTCGTTCCACCAAAACCTTTTTCATGTTACCTGTTTATAAACGCGTCTTGCTAAAATTATCTGGTGAAGCTTTAATGGGCGATAAGAGCTTTGGCTTTGATACCGATGTGATTGCTCAATATGCAAAGGACATCAAATCCATTACGGATTTGGGCGTACAAGTGGCGATTGTGATTGGGGGTGGTAATATTTACCGAGGAATGAACGAGCAGGAAACGGGTATTGAGCGGGCACATGGCGATTATATGGGCATGTTAGCCACTGTGATCAATGGAATGGCCTTACAGGCAGGGTTGGAAAAGATTGGGGTGTATACACGCTTACAAAGCGCCATCAAAATGGAACAGATAGCAGAGTCCTATATCCGTCGCAGAGCAATTCGTCACTTACAAAAAGGACGCGTGGTCATTTTTGGAGCTGGCACAGGTAATCCTTATTTCACCACAGATACGGCGGGCTCTTTGCGTGCTATTGAAATTAATGCAGATGTAATTTTAAAAGGAACGCGTGTGGATGGTATTTATACAGCCGATCCTGAAAAAGATAAAACCGCTACTCGCTTTGAGGAAATCAGTTTTGCGGATTGTTTATCCAAACAACTCAAGGTGATGGATATGACCGCTTTCACCCTTTGTATGGAAAATAAACTGCCCATTATTGTCTTTAATATGAATGAACCCGATAATCTACGTCGGGTGATTGCCGGCGAAAAAGTGGGAACCTTAGTCAAATAAAAAAGAGGGAGTGTTGCTCCCTCTTTTTAGTAATGTTAGTTGAAGATTACTTCTTCTTTTTTGTCGCAGCCTTCTTAGTTACTTTAGCAGGACGACTTTTACCAAATGAACCCTTGAAGCGTTTTCCTTTGGCTGTTTTTTTATCACCTCTTCCCATAGTTGTATTGATTTATTGATTTTTATTTTAGAGCATTTCGGCTAATTCCTTTCCGGCTTTGAAGCGGGCAACTTTACGTGCCTTAATCTTGATTGTTTCGCCAGTTTTTGGATTTCTACCATTGCGTGCAGCGCGTTTGGAAACAGAAAAAGTACCAAACCCAACCAACGTTACCTTGCCACCCCCTTTCAATGTTTTAGCCACCGCTTCTAGTAAAGAATCAATGGCTTCATTAGCCTGTGCTTTGGTAAGCCCAGTGTCATCCGCTACTTTATTAATCAGGTCTCCTTTGTTCATGCGTTGGTTTTTTGTAGGTACCGAAGAGCGGCAAATTTAACCGCTTTTTCATAGAGGAAAAATAAAATAATGGGTTTTATACCCCTAATCCACTATTTTCATAAAAGTGCGAAAAGCTACAAATTTGTCACCCCATTTTTCATAGCCTTTTTGTCGCAAAAGCGGTGCATGCTGGGAGAGATAAAGATGATAATCCTCTAAACGGCGGGCTTTATATTGTACCGCAAATGTGGCACCCTCAGTGTCAGCGTTTTCCAAGAGTTCCAAGGTAGTGGCGTCTGTAAAACAGCCTGTTGCCAGTATTTCAGGAATATGCTCTTGTTTGAGCCAGTTCAACCACTCTCTGACAATGGAATGGTCAACTTTTATGGTCACATTATAGATATACATGTGCTACTTACTTAATTCTAAATAAACAGGGCAGTGGTCTGAATGTTTAACGGACGGCCAAATGGCTGTGTTTTTGATTCTTTTTTCTAAGGGCTTGGTCACATTGATATAATCGATGCGCCACCCTTTGTTTTGTAGCCGAACGCTAGGAAATCGCTGACTCCACCAGGTATATTGATGTGGCTCGGGATGTTGGTGCCGAAACGTGTCTACCCATCCACTTTCATAAAACTGCGTCATCCACTCTCTTTCTGCAGGTTGAAAACCTGATGAATTTTTATTGCCCTTAGGGTCGTGTATATCGATTTCTTGATGCGCAATATTATAGTCGCCTAGTAATATCAACTGCGGATGTTTCTCTTTCAATTGATCCAACCATTTTCTGCATTCATCCAGCCATTCATATTTGAAAGACTGTCTTTCCTCTCCACTCGTTCCACTTGGGAAATAGGCATTGATCAAGCGAATGGCACCAAAGTCTAATTGAATCACGCGTCCCTCTTCATCGCTGGGGCCATGTCCGTTTCCCTGGATTACTTGATCAGGTTTGATTTTTGTAAATACCGCCACTCCACTATACCCCTTTTTTTGCGCACTGAACCAGTAATCCTCATACCCCAATAAGTTGATGGGAGTCGTGTCTACATCTTCAGGTCTTGCCTTGGTTTCTTGTAAGCAAATGATATCGGCTGGATCGGAGGCCATCCATTCTACTAACCCTTTTTTGAGCGCTGCTCGAATTCCATTCACATTGTACGAAACGATCCGCATAATTTTGTTAGTGCCTTTCAGTAGCACTGGTTGCAAATGTCGGCATTGTGTAATTAAATCAAGACGTATGAGTTCAACTAATCATAAAAAGCGTACACCCCGGCTAATACAACCCAAGCACCAAGTGTATTTAGAAGGTCCTAAGAGTAGAAGCTACGAATTGTTATTTGCGTGGCGTGTTTTCAAGCAATTTATTCGAGGCTTCCGAACCTTACATTTTGCAGGCCCTTGCATTACTGTATTTGGCTCGGCTCGCTTTGATGAAAAACATACGTATTACCAACAAGCACGCGACTTTGGAAAGCGGATTGCACAAATGGGATTTACTACTTTAACAGGAGGAGGCCCAGGCATCATGGAGGCTGCCAATCGAGGTGCTTTTGAGAATGGCGGACAATCCTTTGGGTGCAATATTGTATTGCCCTTTGAGCAAAAGGAAAATCCGTATTTACACCGCTCAGTGACCTTTGATCATTTTTTTGTTCGCAAAGTATTGTTGGTTAAATATTCTTATGCCTTTGTCATCATGCCAGGGGGTTTTGGTACCATGGATGAACTTTTTGAAACCTTAACCTTAGTGCAGACAAAAACGATTACTCGTTTTCCTATTATTTTATTTGGCAAAGATTATTACCAGCCCCTTTTGGAGGTTTTTAAAAAGATGCAACTCGATGGTACCATCTCGCCGGAGGACTTGGATTTACTCTTATTGACCGATGACGTAGAGGAAGCGATGTTGCATATTCAAAAATATATTCGTGCGAATTATCAAATTAAACCGCGAAAGAGATTGTGGTGGTTGTTGGAAAAGAGATAGACGCTGTATCTTCACAGTAAATCAATTGTATGAGTGGTGCTGAAATTTTAGGATATGC
>CAYFLE010000103.1:0-263 GCA_964343645.1 uncultured Chitinophaga sp.
TGCCATAGCGCCCATAGAAGTGCCATTATTTTTTCCTACGTTATAAACGGTGAATATGAAGGCAATCCAAATTCCAAATTGTGTGAGAGCCACAGCACCTACGCCAACAATTTTTCCTAGCATCATTTGAAAGGGTCTTACCGAGGAAACCAGTACTTCCGCTATTCGATTTGTTTTTTCTTCCATCACGCCCATCATGACTTGTGAGCCATAAATCAATAAAATAAAATAAATCAGAAAGCCGGCTACATAGCCAATACTAT
>CAYFLE010000103.1:451-5706 GCA_964343645.1 uncultured Chitinophaga sp.
ACAGCAATCGCGAGTACTTCCTTTGAGGATTCAGATATTGCACCAACACCAAAAATGAGTCCCAAGTAAAGCAGCGGAAATAATAAAGTGGACAATACAAAAGTTCTTTTTCGAACGCGTGTTAAATATTCACGTTGTATGATGATCCAGGTCTTTTTCATAAATAGCGTTATTAGTTTTCAAAGGTTCTTGTAGCGGGACTGTCTTCTACCAAGCGAATGAATATGTCATTTAGGCTGGGAAGTTTTTCAATAAAGGATTGAACAGTGACACCATTATTTAAAAGGTATTGTAAGAGTGCATTATTACTCACCCCTTCATTTCGCTGTAAGGTGATACTATTGTCTGTTTCTTTTAAAACTGTAAAGGGTGCTGTAGCGCGATCTAATTGGAAAAGTCCTTCTCCTTCTACTTGAAAAATATTTTGCTTATGAAGTTGGCGAGTTTCTTGAACCGTGCCATCTACTATTTTTTTTCCTTTATTCACCAGGGCAATATGATTACAAATTTCCTCTACCTGTTCCATCCGATGCGTGCTGAAAATAATAGTAGAACCTTCATTAGCCAGTCTAAAAATTTCATCCTTGATCAGGTTACTATTCACTGGGTCCAGCCCACTGAAAGGTTCATCCAATATAATTAAGCTTGGATCGTGAAGTACCGTGGTAACAAATTGTAATTTTTGCCCCATTCCTTTAGAAAGGTCCTCCACTTTTTTATCCCACCAACTTTCCATAGCAAAACGTCCAAACCAATTTTCAATTTTTCTCTTTGCCTCTGATTTAGACAGCCCTTTTAATTGTGCCAAGTAAAGCGCTTGTTCGCCTACTTTCATTTTTTTATATAACCCTCTCTCTTCGGGCATGTATCCAATGCGCGCCACATCTTGAATAGGATCAAATTTTTTTCCTTCAAAATAAATGTTCCCTTGATCAGGATAAAAAATTCCAGTAATCATTCGAATGAGCGTGGTTTTACCAGCGCCATTGGGGCCCAATAGTCCAAATATTTGACCCTGTTCTATTTCAAGACTAATATCATCTACTGCTTTTTGCGCGTCAAAATATTTTCGCAGGTGTTGGAGGGATAGGAGTGATGCCATAAAATTATATTACACATAAAGGTAGGAAGCGGCATTGCAACTTTATTGATGCTTACAGGGATGGTTCCTTGACGTGTGGAGTGGTTATACAGAAAGCTGTTCAATAATCGCAGCCGCAACTCGTTCACCGTCCATGGCGGCGCTAACGATGCCTCCTGCATATCCTGCTCCTTCTCCACAGGGAAATAAAGTAGCTAATTGGGGATGTGATAAAAGGCGAGGGTCTCTTGGAATACGAACAGGGGAGGAGGTTCTAGATTCGGTAGCAACTACCACGGCTTCGTTGGTGAAATAGTTTTTCATTTTTCGTCCAACTAGTTTGAATCCTTGTTGTAGTCTTTTAAAAATGAATGGGGGGAGTACGTCTGTTAAATTCACCGATGAAATGCCTGGTAAGTAGGAGCAGTCGGGTAGAGTGGATGAAGTAATATTTTCACAAAAATCAACCAGCCGTTGTGCAGGAGCTTTTAAATGACCGCCACCTGCTTGAAATGCTATTTGTTCCACTGATTGTTGGAATCGAAGCAGGGAAAGTGAATCGTTACCCCATTTTTTTTCCAAATCTTTTACTTCAACGGATACCACAATACCACTATTTGCATAGGGGTTATTCCGTTTGGAGGGGCTCCACCCATTTACCACCAATTCACCCGGATTAGTGGCAGCAGGTGCAATGATACCACCTGGACACATACAAAAAGAGAAGACTCCTTTTTCATTAACCTGTTCAACCCAACTATAAGCTGCCGGTGGTAATAGAGGGTCGCGAGTTGAGCAGTGATATTGAACCTGGTCAATGATAGATTGAGGATGTTCTATCCGCACACCCAAGGCAAAGGGTTTTGCTTCGATCTTTATATTATTATGATGTAGCAGCTCGAAAATATCACGAGCAGAATGTCCGGTAGCTAAAATAAAAGCGTCACCCGCGAATAAATGCCCCTTTTTTGTTCGAACAGCTGTTAGTTTATTCTGCTTGAGTACAAGTTCGCTGACACATTCTTCAAAATGAATTTCACCACCCGCTTCAATAATTTTTTCTCGCATCGCCGTGATGATATGCGGTAGTTTATTGGTGCCAATATGCGGATGCGCTTCGTACAAAATTCTTTCATCGGCCCCAAAATGCACAAATAGCTGTAAAATGCGGTCTAAGTCGCCTCGCTTATTACTTCGGGTGTACAATTTTCCATCACTATAAGTGCCGGCCCCCCCTTCGCCAAAACAATAATTGCTTTCGGGGTTGACAATGCCCGACCGGTTTAAAAGGGCAAGATCCCTTCGGCGGGCTCGCACGTCTTTTCCTCTTTCCAGAACAATGGGTTTCACCCCTGATTCAATCAACTTTAAAGCTGCAAAAAGCCCGGCGGGACCCGCCCCAATGATGATAATTTTTTTGTTGGATTTGCGGACCTCTTGAAATGTAAATGAGCCAGTCGGTCTGTCTTGTGGAACTTCCCCAATAAAGGCCTGAACAGTCAGGTTGATCCAGGGCTGTCTGCTTCGTGCATCAATGGATTGCTTGGTAATATAATACCCCTTTATCTGTGCAACTTTCACGCCTTTTGCCTGGGCAATGGCCTTTTTCACCTGTGATGGACTAGTCGCTTCTTGGGGAGTAAGTCGGAGCTGGATTTGTAGAGACATGGGTCAGGTATTTATCCTGAAATGGGTGAACAAAGATGGGTTTTTCTAAAGGGGTAGAAAAGGATATTTCCAAATTTTTTGTCGAAAAAATTTTAAAAACAAGAAAAATCAAACTTTCTTTAAAAACATGGCCCGAATTTTTTTTTGTTTCAGGGGGATTAATGATATTCGTCTCCCTGCGCAAGTTTTTTTATTGACAATTGTGGAAAAGCCTGTTAACCTGCTCGGGAAATGTGAATAACTACTGTTTTAATCGACATAAACCTGCTTGAAGAACGATGGATAAGAACGCGGAAAAAGTTTGGGGGAATTGCTTAAAGATCATCAAGGATATTGTAGAATGGCAACACTTTAAAACTTGGTTCGAGCCAATACAACCTGTATCACTCAAACAAAATGTGTTAGTGATTCAAGTACCGAGCCAATTCTTTTTTGAGTACCTCGAAGAGCATTACGTGAATTTATTAGCCAAGACACTAAAACGTGAATTGGGAAAAGAAGCGCGACTAGAATACCGAATCATGGTAGACAGTGGAAGTAGTCGTACTAAGCCTATGACGGTTGATGTAAGTGGTCAAGGTTTCAAATCTATTTCTAATAATGAAATGGACTTTCCACTGATCATTAACAATCCGGTTAAGAATCCATTTGTGATTCCTGGATTGAAAAAGATGCAGATTGATCCGCAGCTTAATCCTGTTTATACTTTTGATTCCTTTATTGAAGGTGATTGCAATCGGGTAGCTCGCCGTGCCGGAAAAACAGTTGCAGAAAAACCTGGAGCGAACTCCTTTAACCCACTGGTTATTTACGGAAGTACAGGGTTAGGTAAAACACATTTGGCGCAAGCTATCGGAAATGAAGTAAAAAGATTACATCCGAATAAGGTTGTATTATATGTGAGTTCTGAGAAGTTCATTAATCAATTCATGGACCACAGCCGAAACAACGCCATCAACGATTTCATTCATTTTTATCAATTGATTGATGTGTTGATTTTAGATGACGTACAGTTTTTTGCAAAGGCAGAACGTTCACAAGATGCTTTTTTCGCCATATTCAATCACTTGCATCAGTCGCAAAAGCAATTGGTATTGACATCAGACAAATCTCCCAAAGATTTGGAAGGGGTACAAGACCGTTTGCTCAGTCGCTTCCGTTGGGGGTTGAGTGCCGACTTGCAAGTGCCCGACTACGAAACGCGTATTGAGATTTTAGAAAAGAAAATGCGCAATGACGGGTTGGAGATGCCAAAGGAAGTAGTCAAATACATTGCTTACAATATCAATAATAATGTTCGGGAACTGGAAGGGGCATTGATTTCGCTGTTGGCACAGTCTTCCTTGAATAGAAAAGAGATTGATCTGGAGCTGGCTAAAAAAGTGCTTCGCAATTTTGTGAAGTCTTCTAGCAAAGAAATTACGATTGATACCATCCAAAAAATGGTTTGCGAATATTTTGATGTTCCCTATGATAAGCTGTTACAAAAAACACGGAAGCGTGAAATTGTACAGGCTCGTCAAATCACCATGTACTTGGCAAAGGCTTTCACCAAGAATTCCTTGAAAACAATTGGGGAACATTTTGGTGGACGTGACCACACTACCGTGATCCACTCTTGTCAAACGGTAAAAGACTTGATGGATACCGACGGCATTTTCCGCGAAAATGTACTAGAGCTACAACAGAAAGTCCAGTTGGCAGCCATGTAATTTCTCTTTAATTTTGTCCCCCCGCTACGGTAGGAATGCAATAGGAGAGGTGCCTGAGTGGCCGAAAGGGCCGGTTTGCTAAACCGTTGTACGGACTTAAATCTGTACCGAGGGTTCGAATCCCTCCCTCTCCGCAACTGTTTAAGAGCCTCGCACAAAGTGCGAGGTTTTTTATTTTCAAGACGAACCAAGCTTGCTTGGGTGAGTCATGAAAATAAAAACAACCAGCTGCGAAGCAGCTAAGGCTCTCAAATAGTTGCAGGCCCCCACATTGGGATCAGTGAAACTAATCCCTCTCTTTGCTCATGAACACTCTGCCTCTTCCCTGACTCGGAAACGCACCATCTTTTTGATCAACCCAATTGGTAATTTTTGATCTAACGGAAACTGAATAGCTCCCTTTGATGTTTTGTAGGCTTTGAGTTCTTTTTTAAATACTTCAATGGGTTTTGCAGTTGGATAAAACCCAATATGTTTTTTGTAAGCCGCATAATATACTAAAACACGCTTTTGCTTAAAAGCAGGCATATTATAAGCAATTACCTCTTTTGATTTTGGAGCTGCTTCTTGAATAGCTTTTCTAATACTTGATAATAACGGGATCACCTCCGCTGGAAAGGAGGAGTGATACTCGTCAATTGAGGTATACTTTTTTGTATTCACTTATTCTTTTTCACCTCTTTCATCAAGTCTTCCAAATAATCGATTTGCACTTCCTGAATTTCTAGCAACTTTCTATTTTGATGAACGAGCAAATGATCCATTTTTTCACTGAGTAATTTAATTTCTAATTC
>CAYFLE010000104.1:0-5695 GCA_964343645.1 uncultured Chitinophaga sp.
CCTAATTCGGCATAATTCCAGATAGCAAGTGCCACCTCTTTGTATAATGGAGTAGACAGTTGGATATTCTGAATTGTAGTCTGTTTTAAATCTTCTACTAAATGATTGACAGACTTTTTATTTTGTGCAAAGCCAACGGTTGAAAAGAAAGCAAATCCTGCAAGAGTTATGACTGAAATACGCATACCATATATATTAGGTGCGCAATTTAGTAGTAATTTCATACTTAGCAACAATCTAAACTAAAGTATAAGATGACAGACACACTAAGATATCCCATTGGCCGAGTGGCTTTTGTGGAGTATAACGAAAAAGCAAAAAATGATTGCGTGGCCGCTATTTTAGCCATGCCGCCTATGCTAGACTTTGCCGTAGAAAATCTAAATGATGATCACTTACACACTCCCTATAGAGAAGAAGGCTGGACACCTAATCAAATAATTCATCATTTGGCTGATTCACACATGAATGCCTTTATTCGATTCAAATTGGGATTAACAGAAGAGCACCCCACTATCAAACCCTATGATCAAAATAAATGGGCAGAAACTATTGATGTTAAAAATGTCCCCGTCAATAATTCTATCACGCTGCTTCACGCATTGCATCGTCGTTGGCACGCCCTGCTGATTACATTAAATGAGCATGACTTTATGCGTACGGTTTATCATCCAGAACAACAACGCGATATTTCGCTTTGGCAATTATTACAGATTTATGCATGGCATGGCAAACATCACGCGACACAAATCATTCAATTAAAAGAGAGATTAAACGCATAATGAAAAAGATTACTATTCTATTGCTTTTTAGTGCAATAACCGCAACAGCCCAAGACACGATTACTAAACAAACCATTCAACAAGCAGCCACCTTGATGGATGTAAAGTTTAGTGAGAAAGAAATTGATATGATGCTGCCGGATATCAAAGACAATCAAGGGGATTACAAAAAAATGCATGGACTTGCGTTAGATAATTCGATTGGCATGAGTCTCTCCCAACGATTGATACCCGATAATACCCTTCAACAAAAAATTCAATGGAAATATTATCCCACACTAAAAATACCTTCCAATAAAAACGAGCTGGCCTTTTATTCTCTTAATCAATTAGGATCATTATTAAGAAATAAATCGATCACATCGGTTGAGTTAACTACCTTCTTTTTAAATCGACTAAAAAAATACGGAGATACGCTTCAATGTGTGATTAGCATAACTGAATCAATCGCCTTGGAACAAGCTAAACAAGCAGATGAAAATTTTAAAAAAGGAATTGATAAAGGGCCGCTTCAAGGGATTCCCTATGGTCTAAAAGATTTATTTGCAGTTAAAGGAACTAAAACAACCTGGGGAGCACAACCTTACAAAGAACAAGTTATTGATCAAGATGCCTACGTATATACCAGATTGAAAGAAGCGGGTGCCGTATTAGTTGCAAAATTTACGCTCGGCGCACTGGCCATGGGAGATTATTGGTATGGTGGACGAACTAAAAACCCCTGGAATTTAGAAAGAGGATCCAGTGGCTCCTCGGCAGGATCAGCATCTGCAACAGTAGCAGGACTTGTACCCTTTGCTATTGGTACAGAAACCCATGGTTCTATTGTATCACCGAGTCATACCTGTGGGGCAACTGGACTACGACCCACTTTTGGAAGTATTAGCCGTACCGGTGCTATGACACTTAGCTGGAGTTTGGATAAAGTGGGCCCTATTTGCCGATCAGCCGAAGATGCGGCAACAGTGTTTAGTTGTATTCACGGAACAGATGGTAAAGATGCGAGTGCGGTTAATGCTGCCTTTAATTATTCACCTTCGGCAGATGTAAAAAAATTAAAAATTGCGTACGCCAAAAATCTATTTGATAAGCTAGACACCAGCGCGCAGGATTGGAAAGTGTTACAGCAATTAAAACAAGCAGGAATTAATTTGATTGGAATGAATTTTCCTGACTCAGAAAGTTATCAGTTTGATATGATTGGCATTGTTATTGGGAGCGAAGCGGCGGCAGCTTTTGATGCATTTACCCGACTCAATATAGATGACCAAATGACAAGACAAACCAGAGGAGACTGGCCAAATTATTTTAGACAAGCTCGTACCATCCCTGCCGTCGAATACATCAATACAAACAGACATCGAGTCACCTTGATGGAAAAAACAATTGAAGCAATGAAAGATTTTGATGTCGTAATAACGCCAACCTTTGGGGGACGTCAACTAGCCATTACTAATCTTACGGGACAACCTGCACTTTGTATGCCGACGGGTTTCACTAAAACAGGCCTGCCAACTAGTATTACTTTTTTAGCGAATCACTTTAGAGAAGAGGAGCTATTATCATTCGGAAAATTTTTCCAATCGATAACTTCCTATGAAGAAGTGCACCCTACGTTTTTCAATGGCAATTAATAGATAGGTCTTTTACCCATTTGGTTCATCAATCGGACATGTGATAAAACAGCCGCCCGTGTACTTGGGAAATAGATATAGTGTAAGCCAAATTGCACACAGGTATCTCGCACAATTTGACTGATAGCAGGATAGTGTATATGACTGATGCGTGGAAATAAATGATGTTCAATCTGATAATTTAAGCCCCCTAAAAACCAAGTTGCCATTTTATTGGTAAAAGCGAAATTAGCCGTGGTCTTAATTTGATGAATAGCCCATTCATTTTCAATTTTTACAGGATCTGCTCCGGCTGCTTCAAACTCCGCGTGCTCCACCACGTGTGCCAATTGAAAAACAATCGCCAACGTAAGCCCCATGGTAAATTGGCTGATAAAGAGTCCTAGTAATCCTTTACTCCATCCCAATAGGGAGATAGGAAGAATGATATAAAAAAGAATGAAAAACAATTTCCCTGCCCAAAAAACAATATGCTCTTTCAGATCCATTTCTTTTAACGGCGTTGTATGAATTTTTTTAGAAAAATATTTTACATAGTCCATAAAGAACATGAAAAGAGAAGTAAATCCATACAATAAGAACATATATGCCGACTGAAAGCGATGCATCGGCTTCCACTGCTGCGTAGTACACTGACGTATGAAAGGCATATTATTGATATCATCATCTACCCCATCAATATTGGTATAGGTGTGGTGAATAATATTATGCTTGAGCTTCCATAAAAAGGCATTACCCCCTAAAAAGTTATTAGTCAACCCAAATAAATAGTTGACCCAGTTACGCGTAGAAAAACTGCCGTGACAAGCATCATGCATCACATTAAAACCAATAGCAGCCATATTAAACCCAAGGAGTATCCACAACGCAGTAGAAATACCCCAATGCATAGGAACGGTCAATAAAATATAATAAAGAAGAAGCGCGGAAGGAATCAAGATAAAAGCTTTGGCATACAATTTCCAGTTGCCAGTTTTACGAATATTATTAGTGGCAAAATAGGCGTCTACTTCGCGCTTTAATGCATTGAAAAAATCCTTTTGCTTATTATTAAACGTAACCTTGTATTCTAATACAGACATAGTGTAGGGGTTGGAATAGTGAAGATAAACGATAATCAATAAGTAGGTAATAAATTTTATTTAACTTGTATTTATGATAAAATATTTGATCGGATTTCTACTGATATGCTCGCAAGTGCAAGGACAGCAGCGCCCGAATATTATTTACATTATGAGCGATGATCACGATGCCGATGCAATCAGTGCGTATTCTGATAAAATTTTACAAACGCCTAATATAGATCGATTAGCAAAGGAAGGCATGCGATTTAATAAAAACTTTGTCTCCAATTCTATTTGCGGACCGGTACGTGCAACCCTATTAACAGGACAACATTCTCATCTCAATGGAGTAAAAGATAATCAAACCAGATTTGACTCTACAAAAATGACCTTACCAAGAATTTTACAGGACAATGGATATCAAACAGCCCTAGTGGGAAAATGGCACTTACATTCATACCCCGTTGGATTTGATTTTTGGAAAATTCTACCTGGGCAAGGCCTTTATATGGAACCTCGATTTATATCCATGAAAGGAGATACCGTTACACAGCATGGCTATGCCACTGATGTAATCACCGATGAGGCTATTCAATGGCTAGATCATAGAGATAACAATAAACCCTTTGCCTTACATATTCATCATAAAGCGCCTCATCGCTATTTTTTAGCTCCCCTCAAATATGTCAAACAGTTTCAACATAAAATATTTGAAGAACCCCCTACTCTTTATGCGGATATAACTCAACATGGTTCTGCGTGGCAATTGCAAACCATGAGTATTCTCAAAGACCTAAAATTATGTAGTGATTTAAAAGTAGACCCCCAATATCTAGCCGATATTCCTTGGCTAAAACCAGATGCGGCTGAAGTAGCCTATTACAATTCTATCATGAACCGAATTCCAGAGCCCGAGCGTACAGGCTTAAAAGAACTATTTGCAGAACGAGGAAAAATTTTACAAGCACAGCGACCCAATGGAAATGAATTATTGAAATTGAAATTTCAATGGTATCTACGTGATTACGCAGCCTGCGTGGCATCGGTAGATGAGAATGTTGGTCGTGTTCTTGATTATTTAGATTCACATGGACTTACTAAAAATACGATGGTAGTTTACACCGGTGATCAGGGTATGTATTTAGGGGAGAATGGTTGGTTTGATAAACGTTGGATGTATGACGTATCGATGCAAGCGCCCTTACTCATTCGTTGGCCAGGTGTCACTAAAGCGGGGTCGATTTGTGAGGAGCTGACGCAAACCATTGACTATGCCCCTACATTATTAGATGCAGCAAATGTTCCCGTTCCTGCTTTCATGCAAGGAGTTAGCTTAAAACCGCTTCTTCAAAATGGGAAAAGAAGGCTAGGCAGAACTAATTTATATTATCACTTTTATGAATATCATGCGGACCATACTGTACTCCCCCATCTCGGCATTCGCGGACACCGATATAAGCTGATCTATTTTTATACAGTCAACGAATGGGAACTTTATGATTTGGAAAAAGATCCTACTGAACAACACAATTTAGCTGCTGAAACAAAATATTCAAAATTAGTAGAGGAAATGAAAAAGTCGCTACTGAAAGAACGCATTAAATATCAAGACACGGATAAAGCAGGCATTTTATAAAGTTTACTGAATCGATTCTTCAATAATTTTATTTTTTTGCAACCAATTTTTTAAAGCAGCCGTCCAACTTTCATCACTTGTTTTATTGATCATACCAAAACCATGTCCTCCTTTTTCATAGGTGAAAATAGAGCCAGCTACTCCTTTAGATTGTAACGCACTCAAATAATTTAATGAATTTTCAATGGGCACAACTTTATCATCTTTAGCATGCACTAAAAATGCGATCGGCGTATTTTTAGTGACTTGCCCTTCACCAGAAAAATAATTGATCATACTTTCACTAGAGTCTTTCCCCAATAAATTTCTCCTTGATCCAGCATGCGCAAAGTTTTTAAAAGAAATCACGGGATAGATTAAAATTTGAAAATCTGGACGCAATGAAAATTTCTTTGGATTTTTGATTTTACTGTCTTCATAATGCACGGCCAATGAGGAAGCAAGATGTCCTCCAGCTGAAAATCCCATGATTCCAACTTTTTCAGGATTGATTCCCCATTTTTTAGCATGCATTCTAACTAATTGTATAGCTCGCTGCGCATCCTGAAGGGGTGCATATTTTTTATCGACTTGATTATT
>CAYFLE010000105.1:0-243 GCA_964343645.1 uncultured Chitinophaga sp.
GGAGAGGAGCATGGCGCGAGCTGCTTGTAATTTTTCCTCGGGTGCATCAGTAGCCTTCCAATTGATGGCAGCAGGAATTCGATTTTCGTCAGTGGTGACTTCAATTTGTATAGTGGAGGTATTCATAATAGATAGGATGAGAGGACAAAGATACGCAAGCTGATTGCGAACTTGTAGAGCTGATCAGTGAGGCTCGAAACGCTTCATCTTTATAGATCAACATCATTTGATCGGCCAAGGACT
>CAYFLE010000105.1:253-5692 GCA_964343645.1 uncultured Chitinophaga sp.
CTTTAACCGCACGCAAACTTCGAAGTGCAACTTCGTTTTTAGCTAGCATAGCGGCCTTTAATTCAGCCATAATTGTTTGCTCAAGTGACATACGTATATTAGGCTTTGTTTTGTTGTAATTGTTTCTCTCTGAATTTAGCGTAAAAGGATTTAGCAAACCCTTTCATCTCTTCCACCTGATCAGCGTACTGCGTGGCACGTCCATACGTGTCCGCCATTGTCATCAAGGTCTGATAAAAAAAGTCGGCCATTTCGTCTACCATCATTTCTTTGGTCCAAAGATCGATTCGTAGTGCCGCTTTATCCGCAGGATCCCACCACACCTCCGGTGTCGGGCACGGTCTCGGCCAAGGACTGCACATCGGCACTAGAAAAAGTCAATAATGGTACTTTTAATTGAATGGATTTTTGTTGCCAAATGGTACTATCGCCTTGGGGATCTAGCGCGATCAATGCGTAGGAAAGCGCCTCTTCTTTCTGTTGTTTTTCCAATGAGTTTAGCTGTAATATTTGAACCGCATCGCGATATTTATAGGTAGCCAATTTTTCTGAATAAGTTGAAACAAAAAACAAAGCTTGTGCGGGTATGATTAATTTCATTGAGGATTGCTGTCTTTTTTTAAAAAGAGAAAAAGCTTTTAATAAATACAAGAATTCTTTTTCACTTGGCAATTGTCCTAGTACATAAAACTGTAAAGCAGGATGAGGAATAGTTGATACGCTGTAACAGGGAGCTAAAAAGGGAGTTGTTCCAATTTTTTCGAGTATCGCTGGGTTGGTAAGACTAATCAATCGTGCTTTTTTAAGAGTCGAAAATTGTTTAAATAAAGCCCACGCCCATGCAACGGGTAAATACGATAACACCCTTGGCCATTTTTTGAAATGAGATCCTGCCGGTGTAAAAGCCTTTAATGCGGTAGGGGCTACAAAATAATACGTAGGTCCTTTTTGATTTTGAACACATTGCGCCATTAAATGCAAAAAGCCTTCGGCTTTAAACAGTTGGTTGGGTCGGGTTATCAAAAAGACAATTTCCATCAATCACAAAGGTACGCAGGGCGAACTTGTCTGCTTTGTGCTGGTTTAGTACCTTTGGTTATATGGATGCACGTAAAATGGAATACAATACCACCCGCAAACATCTTACCATGCGGGAGTATGGTCGTCACGTACAAAGAATGGTTGAACATGTTCAATCGAGTGAAGATCCAGAGAAAAGACAACGTAATGCGCAAGCAGTGATTGAATTGATGGGCTTTTTAAATCCTCAATTAAAAAATATTGAAGACTACCGTCATAAATTATGGGATCACCTTTTTTTAATTGCTGATTTTAATTTGAATGTAGATTCCCCCTACCCGGTTCCTACGCGTGAGTCACTCAAAGCCAAGCCCAAACCACTTCCTTATCCAAAAAGACATCCACGCTACTCGCATTTGGGTAAAAATCTGGAATTGGTGATTGATAAAGCGCTTAAAGAAGAAAATCCTGAAAAGAGACAAGCATTTGGAAATGCCATTGCATATTACATGAAGTTGGCATACAACAACTGGCATAAGGAATCAGTGTATGATGATGCTATCCAAAGTGAATTAGATACGTTAACTAACGGGCAATTAACTTTTACCAATACTCCTTATGTTAAAGCTTATCGCCACCAGCCAGAAAGAGAAATGGGCAGAGGCGGTTATGGCAAAGGGCGTGGCAAATACCGTCCACAGGGTAATGGTCGATCCAATCGCCCCGGTGGAAATTTCAAGAAAAAAAGATATTGATCTTCGTCTTCAGGAGATCACACTATGTCGAATTCTTCCCATAAGATCATCATTATTGCAGCCCCGTCCGGCGCAGGGAAAACATCGGTGGTGCATCATTTATTGAAAACGATGCCTGAAAAATTGGGGTTTTCTGTTTCATGCGCTACACGCTCACCGCGCGCCAATGAAAAGAATGGAACAGATTACTATTTTATTTCTTCGGACGAATTCAAACAGCGTATTGAAAAAGATGAGTTTGCCGAATGGGAAATGGTCTATGAAGGAAAATATTATGGGACACTACGAAGTGAACTGACTCGAATTTGGGATGCCCAAAAAGTGCCCCTATTAGATGTAGATGTGAAAGGCGGTTTGGCTGTGAAAAAGAACTACCCAGCTAGTTTGTCCATTTTTATAGAACCCCCATCCGTTGCCGAATTAAAAAGTAGGCTGGAAAAAAGAGGGACAGAAACTCCCGCTTCTTTACAAGCTCGTATTGAAAAAGCAACCTGGGAAATGCAGTTTCGTACACAATTTGATCAGTCAGTAGTCAATGATGACCTAGCAACTACGTGTGCAACTGTAGAAAAAATGATAATTGACTATCTACAGGAAGTATGATAACGCTTGGACCTATTGTACTATTTGTATTGACGCTTTTGCTGATGGGATTTTTTGCCGGCCTAGAAATGGCATTTTATCATGCGAATCGGTTGAGTTTGGAGTTGAATAAAAAAAAGCAAATAAGAGCCACACAAATGGTTCGTGAATTTTTTGAAGCCCCTGACCGATTTTTAGGAACTACTTTATTAGGCTTCACGCTATTTTTAGTGTTATTGAGTTTGCAGTTAAGCCGAGTGATGCAACTACTCTGGCAACGTTTTGAAATTGGCAACGACTTTATCCGCGTATTGGTTGAAATTGCACTTGCCACAGGAATCGTACTGATTCTTGCGGAATTTATTCCTCGAGCCCTGTTTCGTGCACGCAGCACTACATTACTAGTATGGCTGGCCCCCGTTTGTTGGGTTTTTTACAAATTATTTTACCCGATCGCCACCGCACTGATGGATGCAGCAGAGTGGGTGCTGAAATATATTTTCAATTTGCGTTTGCACCCGCAAAAAGGTGCACTGCGTAGAGAGGATTTACAATTCCTTTTCAAGGGAAAGGAAGAAGAGGAGCGACAGGAACGTAGCGCACAATTATTAGAAAATGCACAAGAGCTACCCAAAATCCGTGTACGTCAATGTTTGGTGCCTCGTAAAGAAGTGGTGGGTATTAGTGGACACTCCTCGATAGCGACATTGAAACAAAAGTTTATCGAAACAAAGTTGAGTAAGCTGATTGTGTATGAAGAAAATATCGATCGTATTGTAGGATATGTTCATCAATTAGACTTATTTGAACAACCCAAACACTTGCAAGACATTCTTCACCCGATTCCCGCCGTTCCTGAAAGTATGAGCGCGTCTGACTTGATTGGTAAATTCACCAAAGAGAGAAAGAGCATTGCTTGGGTAGTCGATGAATTTGGTGGGACTGCAGGTATTGTTACGATGGAAGATGTTTTAGAGGAATTATTTGGCGAAATACAAGACGAATACGACACCGAAGAACTCCTGGAGCGCAAATTGAGTAATGGCGATTATATTTTTTCAGGACGATTGGAGTTAGACCATCTTCGAGAAAAATATGGGATTGAATTTAGCAACGAAGAAGCAGAAACGCTTTCCGGTTACATTATTAACGCCCATGAAACAATTCCACAACAAAAGGAGCGAATTGTAATTGGTGATTTTGAGTTTGACATTCTCAGCGTATCAGATACCCGCATTGAAACAGTACGACTTCGCCGTATCCACGAATAACAACATTCGGCCCTTATCTTTGCTACAGATTTTTACACATGGCCTTATTTGATTTTTTTCAGAAAAGAGACAAGACCCAAGCAGGCGAAATGTCTTTTATTGACCATCTGGAAGAACTTCGGTGGCATATTATCCGTGCCGTAATTGCAGTAGTAGTGGCCGCTATATTTATTTTTATTTATTCTGATTTTGTTGTCGATAAATTATTGTTTGGTCCCACTCGCCCTGATTTTGTATCAGCCGTTTGGCTTTGTCAATTTGGTCAAAAAATTGGAATTGGAAATGTACTTTGCTTCCCTCCTGTAGAAGCTAAGTTTTTAGAAACCACCATGACAGGACAATTTATTGCCTCCTTCACCTTGGCATTTATTGGTGGTTTGATTCTGGCTTTCCCCTATGTGTTTTGGGAATTTTGGCGATTTATCAAACCAGCACTTTCCCCTAGTGAATTAAAAAAAACCAGAGGAGTCATCTTTTGGGTATCGCTGCTATTTTTCATGGGTGTGCTGTTTGGGTATTACATCCTGACGCCTTTTATGGTGAATTTTTATTTTAACTACAAGCTGAGTCCTCAAATAATGATCATGCCATCTTTCTCAGATTATTTAGAGAACTTGATTTACACCACACTCGGCATCGGCCTATTATTTCAGCTGCCTTTATTAATGAGTTTACTGGCACGCATTGGCATTGTATCGGCTCGTTTTTTACGTCAATACCGTCGCCATGCATTTGTGATTATTTTAATTGCAGCTGCCATCATCACACCTTCTACAGACCCTTTCAGTTTAACGATTGTTACCATCCCACTCTATCTTTTATTTGAAGCGAGTATCATTATTGCGGCGCGAATAAATAAGCGGCAAGAAAAAGAAAAAGCGCAAGAGTGGAGTTAACCTCAACTAAATTTCAACTTATGTCTTTTAATTTTCAACTACCGATTGCCATTGGAAGTGATCATGCAGGATTTGGTTATAAAAAAGCACTGATTGCCTTACTACAAAAAAGAGGAAATCAGGTGATGGACCTGGGACCTTTTGATGAAAATTCAGTAGACTACCCCGACTATGCCCACCCCGTTGCAAGCGCAGTAGAAGAAGGAAGGGCCGCTTGTGGAATTTTAATTTGCGGAAGTGGAAACGGAGTAGCCATCACCGCCAATAAACATGCAGGCATCCGAGCTGCATTGTGTTGGGAAACAGAGCTCGCTAAATTGGCACGCTTACATAATGATGCCAATATTATTTGTATCCCTGCTCGCTTTATTTCAGAAGCGGTGGCTATTGATATGGTTGAACATTTTTTGACTACTCCATTTGAAGGAGGAAGACATCAAAACAGAGTTCAAAAAATAGCCTGCAAGTAATTTACCGACCGTTCGTCAAAGAGGTGTGCTCATTCGGTTGAATGAGATTATATTTATACCTGCCTAATAAAATCAACATGAAAAAACTGTTCGCACTACTTGTGCTCTTAGGTCCAATCTGGGTCATGGGGCAAAAAAAAGACAAGGCGGTTGTTAAAGCTGCCTCCACGATTACTGCCGCCGACATGCAACGGCATTTGTTCACCATTGCAAGCGCAGAAATGGAAGGAAGGGATACTCCTTCGCCCGGATTAGAAAAAGCAGCCACTTATATAGAAAACCATTTCAAATCATTGGGTTTATTGCCTGGTAATAATGGAAGCTATCGTCAATATTACCCGTTGTATAAAGATTCAATGACGCAAGCTTCAGTAGAAATCAATGGAGCCGCGTTAAAATTGGGAGACCATTTTCAACCCTTCACGAGCAACTACAATGCAGGCAT
>CAYFLE010000106.1:0-5640 GCA_964343645.1 uncultured Chitinophaga sp.
TATCTATCTTATAAGATGGGTAAACTTTGAACTAATATTTGAAGCTATTTTTTGTGCATTTTTTAATTTTTCCATCCACTAGTACTGCAGTGTCCTTAACAACTGCTCTTCATGTTGAAAGTGGAAGAATAGTAAACTTTTACTTACTACCGCTCTTGCAATTATCATTTCCATGCTAGTGCCGTGATAGCCTTGTTCGGAAAACAATGCTTGGGCCACTGCATTAATTCGTTCTCGTTTGACTTGCTTACTCTTTTGCTTTACCATAATAAATGACCATTTGAATGGTAAACAAAATTTTTTTACTTTAGGTGTATCATGATTAAGCGCAGAGGATTTATAAAGACGAGTGCAGCATTCGCTGCGGCTAACTTACCGTTGCCCATACTCTACGCGCAGGTACAAAACCAACTTTCAAAAAACGACAATCTCCAAACTATTTATGATGCCATTGTGTTAGGTGTTGGTAGCATGGGCGCTGCCACCTGTTACTATCTGGCCCAACAGGGCTATAATGTGTTGGGTCTCGAACAATTTGATATACCACACGAACTCGGATCGCATGCTGGCCAAAGCAGAATCATCCGCAAAGCCTATTTCGAGCATCCTGACTATGTGCCCTTACTAGAACGCGCCTATAAAAACTGGAAATCTTTGGAAGAGGAAACTGGTGCACAGCTTTATGTTAAAACAGGATTATTGTATTTCGGGAAACCTGAACACGCACTCATCAAAGGATTACGCGAATCTGCCACCAAATATTCCATTCGTGTAGATGACATTAGTGAGCAACAGCAAGTTGCACAATTTCCACAATTCACTATTCCATCAGGCTACGAGCGGTTAATTGAACCAGATGCAGGTTTTGTTACACCTGAGCGATCTGTGTTGCTGTATACACAGCGTGCCATGCAGTTAGGTGCGTCTATCCGCACAAAAGAAAAAACGTTGGAGTGGAAAAAATCAGGCAGTATCGTTCAGGTAAAAACAGCAAAAGGAACTTATCAATGTAAAAAGCTAATCATCACTGCCGGGCCCTGGGCGAGTAAGATGGTCCCTAACCTCTCCAAAAATTTGAAAGTCACTCGTCAGATGATTGCCTGGATGAAGCCAAAGAAGTGGAACAAGTTTGAATTAGGAAATTTCCCTTGCTGGACAATAGCAGATAACGAGAAGCCCGGCATATATTATGGGTTCCCGATTTTACCAGTAGATAAATTTGGTGGCCCCATCGGACTCAAGCTGGCTCATCATTTTCATGGCACGGTGTCTGATCCAGATTCAATCAATCGCACTCCCACCGCGGAAGATGAAGCCAACTTGGTGTATGCATTAAATAAGTTTATGCCCGAAGCATATGAATCAACTCATGTGATGAAGACGTGCATGTACACCAACACGCCTGATGAAAATTTCATTTTGGATTTTGTTCCCGGTTACCAGGATGTTGTGGTAGCAACCGGTTTTAGCGGACACGGCTTTAAGTTTGCCAGTGTGGTGGGTGAAATTATGACTGACCTGGCCATGAAAGGGAGCACGGAATTACCCATAGGATTTTTAAGTGCCAAACGATTCATCTAATGAAAAACTTTTTGATGCTATTTCTTTCGATGAGTGCTGCCACTCTTTTTGCGCAACAAGGCACAATGTTTTCGCAGGAAGAGCAGCAAATTCGTGACGTGCGTAGGTTATCGAATCTGGCTATCGCGCAACATGATTCTCTAGCGATAGCAAACTATTGGACAAATGATTTTCACCTGATTTCTTCACGCAACACCGAAGTAGCAGGTCGCGAACAAAATAGAAAAATTTTTGCACTGGAATTCAAAACCCGCAAGGATGTGCTCTATGTGCGCACACCTGTGAAGATAGAAATAAATGCTACATGGAATATGGCTTCTGAAACCGGCACATGGACGGGTCAGTGGCAAGAGTCAGATGGAGTCGTGAAATTATCTGGAACGTATTACGCCAAGTGGCATAAGATAGAAGGAGAATGGAAAATACGAGGTGAGATTTTTACGCCACTAATTTGCTCGGGAAGTTCAATTTGCAATCAGAATCCTAAACTGAATTGATATGAAGAAACTATTTACTTTTTTATTAATAGCAAATTTCATTTTGCTATTTCCCTCATGCAAAATCTCAAATGAAACCACGCTTTCACCTGATCACTGGGGTAAGGGAGAGTTAGACAAATACCTGCAGATGGATAGTCGCCCGTTCCCAAACAATCCTGCTGCCTACGGTGATAAAGGTGCAGTGACCACCACATTCCATTCGGCCGCAGCCCGTGCAGGACTTGAAGCATTACAACAAGGTGGAACATCGGTAGATGCGGCATTGACTGCATCGATGGCACAGATCACGTTGAATGCCGGAGCCGTGGTCAGTTTCTTTGGGATTATGAGTATGATCCATTATGATGCGGCTACAGGAAAGATTGTGAGCCTTGATGCGACATGGAATACCGTGAAAGGAGAAACTGAGCCAATGACTATCCCCGGTGGAATAGCCGATACAAACGAGGGAATGTATGCACCACGAACTGTGAGTGGCCGCACTGCATTGGTTGGTGGATTCATGAAAGGTGTAGAAGCTGCACATCAACGCTATGGCAAGTTACCATTCAAGACTTTGTTACAGCCCAGTATTTACCTGGCTAAAAACGGTTTCATCATGAATGAGCGAACAGCCGATTTCTTCAAACGCAGAGATGTACAACTGCGAAGACTTCCGGAGACAAAAGCAACGCTGATTAAACCGGATGGAACGGGTTATAGGGCAGGTGATTTGTTCAAGCAACCTGCACTTGCAGCTACATTGGAAAAGATTGCGACTGATGGTGTGAATTATATGTACAATGGAGAGTGGGCAAAGAAGGCAGTGGCAGCTGTTCAGAAAGATGGTGGCAAAATGACACTAGAGGATTTGGCGAACTACGAAGTAATATGGAGCGAACCTGCGCGCGCGCAATATGGACCTTTTGAACTGGCTGTATTAGGTCCACCTTCGAATGGAACGGTAAATCTCATTGAAGCCCTCAACCTCGCAGAAGCTTCAAGTCTTTTCACGAAACCTCATTGGTCTAAAAGTGGTGAGTCGTTAAAGATGATTTCAGATATCACCAGCATGCATATGCTTTCCTTGCTGCCGGTGGATACCCGCGAGGTAATTTATCCGGGTCTAAGCCTGACAGATTCGTCACGTATGTTGAAAGCAACGGCTGCTGAATTGTGGAAGCGCATGACGCAAGGTATAAAAATAGTGCAGTATGCAAACGCTGGCCCGAAGCATTCGGATGTAGTGGTAGCAATAGATCAATGGGGAAACATGACGGCCATCACACACTCCATCAACACCGTGACCTGGGGAAATGAAGCAATCAACGTTGATGGCATTTCTATTAGTGATGCTGCCTGGTATCAGCAAGCGGAAATAAAACGCACAGGGCCTGGCAAGCGTCTGCCTGCACCGATTGAAGTTGGTATTCTGATGAAAGAGGGCAAGCCAATCATTCCTTTTGGATCCATGTCAGTAGGGCTGCATCATCAAACCGTTCAATCACTGTTGAATATCATGGCGCACAATATGGATGTGGAAGAAGCAGTGAATGCTCCATCAATCCTGATGCCGCTTGCGGATATGACAGTTCCGTCTTCTCCCAAGTTTACAGTTCGTGTGATGGAAGGTGCTTTTGCGGATAGCGTATTGGAGCAAAGCGGTTTGCCTTTTGTGAAAATTCCTGCCAGTGAAAGACGTTATACGCAAGGACTTTGGGTAGGTATCTATCGGGATCCCCAAACCGGAAAACTAAAGGCTGTATCACCTCCGTATGCTACAGGAACTGCGTTGGCATACTAACAGGTATTGTCAGATTATTAAATGCATATGAAAATGAAAAACAGCAGTTTGCTTTTTCTGGTCTTTACACTCATTGCCTGTGGCAGTAAAGACATGGTTAAAAATGACAAAACAATTCTTGATAGTCTTTGTCAACAGTATTGGAATAGGGAATTGAGAACAGGTCATGCGATTAAAATCACCGGAGGTAAGTCGCCATTGCCCGATAAATTGTATTTTGGTAACAAGCAAGATTACCAAGAGGATTCTGTTTACTTTTCAAAACTGCTGCAAACACTCCAACAGATTGATGTAAAGAAACTGCCCACGAATGCCAGGGTGGATTATGATTTGTTGCAATGGGTAGCCGAAATGCGGTTAGAAGGAATACACTATTATGAAAATATATTTCCACTTGTAACTCCTTATGCCAACCATCTGAACACCAATGATTTGGTTTTTAAGCAAGCATCATTTGATAGCGAGGCAGACTTGAAACAGTATCTTGAATTACTCAATCAATACAGTGAAGTTCAAAAACATGAATTGGCCAAGCTCCGAAGGATGGAGTCACGCGGTATTCGCTTGCCAAAACCAGAAGTAAAGTTAACTTTGGACTTTATCAAAACACTACAAGTTAATCCTACTGCACACCCGTACTATCCAAAAGCTATTCGATTACAAAAAATAGACGAAAAGAGTCGTGAGTCGTTTCAAGAGAAAGCTAGTCAAATCATTGAACAAAAGATTTTACCCAATCATGATTCACTTTTTAATTACTTAGGTGGTGATTATTTCAAAAACGCGAGTGAGACAGTTGGCCTCGGCCAATATCCAGGCGGCAAAGACTATTATCGCTATTTGGTAAAATGGCACACTACCACAGACCTCACGCCTGAAGAAATTCATGAACTTGGCAAAAAGCAAGTAGCGCAGATTTTCAGCGCGTTGGATAGCATCCGCATAAGCACCCAATTCAAAGGAGACATGAAAGCCTTTTATACTTTTTTACAAAAGGACAAACGCTTTCTGGCATCCACACCCGATGAAGTGGGTGAGCGTATAAAAAAACCACTTGTCAGAATGGACACCGTCATTCATCGATTGATTTCTGCAAGGCCTAAAGCCGGCTATGAGGTTCGTAGGTTAGCGCGCGCCTTGGAACCTGCCATGACGTTTGGCAACTATCTTCCACCCGCAGGCGATGAACCACTCGGTGTTTATTATTACAATGGCTCTAAGTTAGATCAACGGCCACTTACGGGTGTAGCCAGTTTGGCATTTCATGAGATCATTCCCGGTCATCATTGGCAAGTAAGTTTGCAAAGCGAGAACAAATCACTTTCGGAGTTCAGAAAAAATATGGTTCTAACTGCGTACTCAGAAGGTTGGGGCGATTACGCTTCTTACCTGGGCATCGAATTAGGTTTGTTTGATGACCCTTATGATTACTGTGGCCGTCTGCTAATGGATATGTTTATTTCCGTTCGATTGGTCGTAGACGCCGGAATGAACCACTTTGGCTGGAGCCGTGAACAAGCGATGGAGTTTATGCGCACCTATTTGATTGAATCCGAAGAGCAGATCAATACAGAATCCATTCGCTACAGTTGTGACATTCCGGGGCAAGCATTGGGATACAAAATTGGCAGCTTAAAATTGATTGAGCTTCGTAAGAAGTATCAAATCGCCTTGGGAAAGAATTTCAGTGTGATCAAATTTCATGATGCCGTTTTAAGGAACGGCAATCTGCCTTTAGCCGTGTTGGAGAAATGTTTAGATAGGGAACTTGGAGTA
>CAYFLE010000107.1:0-2420 GCA_964343645.1 uncultured Chitinophaga sp.
CTTGAGGTGGTAGCGCTGGAAACGGCGTGCTGGTTCGAATCCAGTCTTGGGCACATAACCAGAATTAAGGCGATACTTCACTGGATCGCCTTTTTCATTTTTTGCTAAATGGCTTGCTAGTAAAGGGATTTCTCTGAATATGCAATTCACTCTTGGAGATCGAACTTCTAATTTATGAGATTCAATTTCCTGTCGTATTTGAGATGATTGTTTTGATAAACCTCATCTGTGATTTGGTCATTCATGCACTTTAGCTCAACTTTTTTAAGCAAAGCTTTTTTCTTATCTATTTTCTTTTTACAAGTGTTGCAACTTTTGCAAACACTTTTATATGAACACGACGAAATCAATTATCCCCAGGAATAAATTTCAAAATGGTCGATTTATCGCCAATAATATACCCATTGTTTTCATCATAAAAAACAATTCGATTAAACCAATCCCCATCATAGTCTGCTATTTTATTCCAATGCTCGCCGGCATCTTTTGTTTCTAAGATAATCCCGCCTTCGCCTACCGCATATCCATGAGTTCTGCTTCTAAAAGCTACGGAACTCAAAAAATAGTTGGTTCCAGAGTATGCCACTTTCCAAGTGATACCTCCATCTGTAGTTCTAAGTATAGTACCGTTACTCCCTACTACAACTCCTTTTAAATCATCAACAAATGCAATTCCCCTCAACTTAGCTGTAGTACCTGTGTTGCAAAGTGCAAAGTTGTCGCCATCATCTTGTGAGCGAAACAAAATTCCATTATCTGAGGTTATAAATAATGTGCCACCAGGTGAAATAGCAACATTAGTAAGCACCACGTCTGGATGAAGAGTCATCACTTTGTCTTCTAATTTTTTATCGACTTGCATTTTTATGAAAGTGCCGTGCTCCCCAACAAGATAAATACCCTTTCCTTTCACATATTTCGCATCCCATAGCATCACATCTTTTCGAGTAATTGGAATCGGATTGTAGAATTCTCCTTCTTCAGAAAGAAAGGTAGCTTTGCCTTCAGTACCTATAGCGATTCCCTCTTCTCCCACAAACTGAAAGGCGCGAAACCCTTTCATACTATCCGACACAAATGTGTCCCAATTTGCTCCTCCGTCAGTGGAAATAAGCATAGAGGCTCTTTGTCTATCCTGATCTACATTGTAAGTTCCTACAGTGACAATTTCCTTTGGAGACAAAACATCGATTCCAAATAAGAATTTGGGAAAAAAAACAGGATTATCTGATTTCAATTGCGCCGCATGAATTTGAGTAGTATAAGCTGAAGTAGCATTGGCATTAATTAGGGTAATTCCTGAAGCTGCTCCAACCACAACTAACATATTGTTGCTTGATACAATAACGTCATTAAATTCAGATGCGTTGAAATAGGTGGACTTTTCCCAAAAAGTGTTAGAAGCATCTGCAAAAGCTAAGCTGCCTTTACCACTATTTCTTTCCTCACCAACTCCAATTAATTTACCCGATTTTGAGAAAGCAAAATGGGTAAAATATCTATCCTCGTAATTAGATAAAGCATTATAGTACCAAGTGCCTCCACCATCCATAGTTTTCATCATAAATCCATCGCCTACTGCCACACCGTAATTACCAGTGAATTTGATATCCTTCACCCACCCAAAATAATTTCCTTTGGAAAGTCGTTCACTGACAAATTGCGATCCGTAGCTTGTTTCCAATAAATTTTCGCCATCCTTTACCACATTTCTGCTTTTACTAACGAACCGACGAATTTTCATATTATTTTCCTGTATCGTGCTATACCAGTGATGTCCCCCATCACTAGTAGCAAGTACTAATACTTGGAAGTCTTTTTCTTTACCAACCAGCTTGGTACCCGCAGCATATCCCACCATATTATTGACAAAATAAACTTTAGAAAAATGATACTGGTTGTCATCATAAACAGAGGACCAACTTTTTCCTCCATCTTCTGTCAAAACTATTGTCCCATATCTAGAAACACCCACTCCATGATTTATATCGGAAAATGCTATTGACTCAAACCCAAATTGGTTCACGCTAGTTAGTGTTTTCCATGTATTACCGCCATCCTCGGTACGCAACACCAAACCACTACTTGTTCCTATATACCCCACTTTGGGACTTGGAAATGAAAGGGTGTTAAGATCATCTTCAACTCCTGAAAATACTCTTCTCCCCCAAATTCGATCCTCTGTAAATTCAAATTGAAAAATGGCGCCATCTTCACCTACAGCAATCCCTTTTGAATCTCCAGTTAGTGCTACGGCAGAATAATTAGTCCAGATATCTATTTTATGCTTCCAAACTTTAACCCAGGATTGGCCTTGCAGTGTTAGTCCAACAAAGAGGATAGGCAAAAGGAATATTTTTTTCATAAAATACAAATTGAATGCGTTTAACAAGCTAGTTAATTTATTACAAATGATAGCA
>CAYFLE010000107.1:2632-5561 GCA_964343645.1 uncultured Chitinophaga sp.
TTTTTTAATTGATTTTACGAATTATATCTGAACATCGGCAAGCAACTTATTCGAACTTAGTTTGGCAAATTCGAAATATTTCTGATTTGACATTTAAATCCCTCTTTAAAATGGTATTGTGAGATTATATTCCTTTAAACTATAATAAATCTAGTTTAACACATCGTCCATACTTACGTAAAAAACTATATTTTTTAAAGTGACTTTAAAAATCTCAAATTATAAATTAGATTGGTTTCTTAATGCCATCTAAGTTATGTCACTACCGGAACAACGTATTATGTTTATGGAAGTCAATTGAAAATTGCAAGTGGCACGCTTACCGCAACTAGAATTGATGGGCCTTTCCAGTAACAGTAAATACTACGCCTGCATACTTAAACTCCTCTGATAACTTTCTTGCCTCTGGGGATATCTCCACCTGGACTATTATAGACACAACTACAGGAATAGGTTGGCGAATAACGGTAATAATTGGGCAAGGCTATACTAGCAATCTCATTAAAATCGAAAAGCTGTAGCTGGGATATTCTTAGTTATATTTTTTATGTAACCACTTTCCGGTCAACGCAGCAAAAGTAGATGGGAGAGAGTAAACAAAAAATACAGCAAATTCAAATGGAATTAAGTTGTGACTTCCTGGATAGATAGTTGATTCTATGATTGATGTTATTGGAAAAATGCCAGTCAAGCAAAGACCTACCAGAAAATAGTTAATTTGGAAAAAATAGCCGATAGTGAATCCAGTAATGGTATACAGTAAAATAGCTATACAAGTAAAGTTGAGCCTTAATAATTTGGAATAATAATATTCGCCGGATGGAGGTGCAGGTGTGTTTTGGAAATACTGTAGGATAAACATAATTAATGCACCTAGCAATATGAGAAAAAATGAGGCGAGTATTTTAGATCTATAATTCAATGGCATTTATTCTGCTTTAAACAGTTAACTCTATATTGATTCAATTGGCAAAATTCTCCCTCGTTTTTTATTGAAGTAATTAATTTATTAAGTCTATCCAATAAGGTGATACCGTTGGGGGATGATACATAGCTAGGCAGTTTAAAGTATTGAATATTTGCAAACTCCCAGGGATGGAAATATAGAACAAGCGATCCATCTTTCTTTAAGGTTCTTTTTACGAGTTGTATATAAAAATTAAGTGGGAAATTTTTGAATGACAACCAAAAAAGTGGAATTCTAATGACAGGTGAAACGGATGCAGGGATTCTCAATAAATCACTCTCAAAATATGGTTGTCTTGGCAGATGTAAGTTATTATATCTGCCTGGTAAAAAGGTAGGATGGATGGAGGAGTCATATTTAAATCCCGCTTCAAGTATTTCTCTTGAATCTAGTATTTTCATTCTTGGCATTCTAAGACCTGTTACTTCTTTATTTATTATTTGTTCAAGAGTCTCCTTTGATTTACGTAAATCTCCAGGCTGATACCTGGTATGATAAAAACTATGCGATGCAATTTCGTTTTCTTCTGCTAACTCTTGTATCAGCATGGGATAATGGCAGGCAAAATTTCCCGTTACAAAATAAGTGGCTGTTACACCTTGATTTTGAAGAAGTGAATGCAGGGAGGGCATAGCTGAATAGCCAACTTCCAGCTGCTCGCTTAACGAAATATGATTTCCATATTCTAGCGGAATATCAAATTCCTCTAAATCAAAGGTGAGATAAATCGAATGGCTCATAAATTCGTCTCGCTAATAATGTAGTGTGGTCTATTTTTTACTTGCAAGAATATTTTGGAAATATAGATACCTATTATTCCAAGGACAATTAGATTTAAGCTTCCAAAAAATGCAATCGAGGCAATAAGGGATGTCCATCCACTGACTTCATGATGCATTAAAAGCGTATAAATGATATAAGGAATGTAAAGTAGAGAGAGAGCTGCAAATACTAAGCCAATTATAGCAGCAAAATATAGAGGTCTTACACTAAATGAGGTGAATCCATCTAATCCAAAGCTGATCATTTTTTTGTAAGAGTATTTAGTTTGACCAAATCGCCTTACATCGGGATTATATTCTAAGCTAGCTTGTTTAAAGCCCATCCATTTGATAAGCCCCCGATAAAACAGGTCATATTCTCCAAACGATTTTAGTTGTTCTATCGCAGAACCGCTTACCAACCTAAAATCTGCAGAACCTTCCTCCATTTTAACTTCAGAGAATCTATTAAGTAATTTATAGAATAATATGGAGGACTTATTTTTTATGAATCCCTCATTTCGATTTACTACTCGTTTGGTGCGAACTATCTCATATCCCTTTTCATGAAGGGAAAGCATTTCTTTAATCAGTGTGGGAGGATGTTGTAAATCACAGTCCATCATAATGAGTATATCTGATTCGCATTGATCAATTCCTGCTTTTAGCGCATTTTGATGTCCAAAATTTCTAGAAAGTTCAATGAATTTAACGCGGAGGTCTATTTCGGCTAAATCTTTAATTACTTGTAGCGTATTATCTGTACTTCCATCATCAATGAATAAAATGTTATAGGTGTACGGAGTTGATGAAAGTGCTTCAGTGATTTCTTGATAGATAGGTTTAATATTTCCACTTTCATTATGGGCAGGTAATATAACTTGTATTTTTTTATTGGCTAAGGGCATCTGTTTTAATTATAAAAACTACGTGTTGTAGGATAAGGATTGATAGTAATTCGGTTGATTTTTATGTTCAAACCATAAAAGGTTATAAGTAATGACTATCCAACTTATCGCACATGGTAAAGCCTTTAATGCATACTTTATTACATATTGTTCTCTCAAAAATCTAGGGAAGAAGTCTGTGGGTGAAAGAACAGTTAATATCAATACAAATAATAGTAACAAATTGATAGTAGAAGTTGGATGTGGATGTTGAATGATATACCAAATAGCAAAACCAGTCACCGCAATTACAT
>CAYFLE010000108.1:0-5417 GCA_964343645.1 uncultured Chitinophaga sp.
TTGTGATAATCAAATAAATAGACATAATTTTTTTTAGCTTTAGGCCTCGATGAGCCCCAAAAAGCCAAAAAAAACCTTTTCTTCGGTCCTTTTTGCCTGGAATTCGGCCAAAAATGACCGAAAAATGCCCTGGAAAGGCGAAAAAGACCCCTATCGGATCTGGTTAAGTGAGGTAATTTTACAGCAAACCAGGGTTGAACAAGGCACTGCATACTATCTGAAAATACTGAAAGCCTTTCCCACCATCCAAAAATTGGCTAAAGCCGATGATAATCAAGTATTTAAGTTGTGGGAAGGATTAGGATATTACTCTCGCTGTCGTAATATGCTCGAAACAGCTCGGTTTATTACACAAAATTCCAAAGGCGTCTTTCCAAATACCTACGAGGATATAAAAAAGCTAAAAGGCGTTGGGCCTTACACCGCCGCCGCTATTGCCTCCTTCGCTTTTAATTTACCGCATGCGGTTGTAGACGGCAATGTATTTCGGGTATTGGCGCGGATTTATGGCATTGACTTGCCGATTGATTCCACGGAGGGCAAAAAAAAGTTTACCGCATTAGCCAATGAATTAATGGATCCCCTTCAACCTGGTGTATTCAATCAGGCAATGATGGACTTTGGGGCAACCATTTGTAAACCTGCCGCCCCTGCCTGTACATCTTGCCCTTTCAAAACTAGTTGCGTAGCGCTAAAAGAAAATAAAGTCAGCGCCTTACCGGTCAAGCATAAAAAGATTGTCTTAAAAAATAGGTGGTTTTATTTTTTATTACCCTCATATCGTGGGCAACTTCCCATTCGAGTTCGAACCCAAAAAGATATCTGGCAAGGGCTGACCGAATTCCCATTGCTAGAATTTGAGAAGGAACAATCCGTCAAAGCCATCTTGAAGACGGCAGAAAAAACAAAAATTTTACCAGCAGGTGCGTATACCCTTGAAAATATTTCTGCATTGTTTAAGCAAACCTTGTCTCACCAGCTTATTGCAGGCCAGTTTATTCGAATACGACTCAAAAAAAAGCCGGTATTGAATGCGGAATGGAAATGGGTGACTGCTGATCAGCTGCAGCAACAAGCATTTCCACAATTCATCAATCAGTTTTTACAAGCCACTGCTGCACAAACCATCTTATTCTAAGTAGTTCATCATTGCAAAAGCAATAAATTTGCAGGGAGATTGAATTAAAACTATTCTTTTGGAGCCTCCGTCTACCGGATTTATTTATTGCTGTTCAGATGTATTGCTGGCAGTATGGCCACAGGGCTCCCTTTTTTTAGTGGCGCTTTTATGTGTATTGATCTTATTGTCCTTTGCCATAGCGGGGAATGAGGCAGCCCTTTTTTCTCTTTCAAAAAAAGAAATAGAAGTGCTTCGCACCAAACAAAATGAGTCAGCTAAAAGAATAGTAAAATTAGTGGCCACTCCTAAACAATTGTATGCAACCTTATTGATGGCCGGAACTTTTATCAATATCTGCACCATTTTACTTTTTAATTATTTACTGCTCACATTCTTTCCTGCGTTAGTGGGCGATGCGCCTTTGTCGGTACTGTTACGTGTAGTAGTGATTGTGCTATTTGTATTTTTTTGTACACGCATTTTGCCAAAAATTTGGGCCACACAACATAATCTTCGTTTTGCTCACGATTGGGTTTTTGTGGCAGAAGGCCTGCATGCGGTATTAAAAAATGTCAGTGCTAAATTGGTACAAGTCGCAGATCAAATTGCACGCGCAACGGGAGCTGATCGCGGTCAGGAAATTAGCTTGCAAGAATTAGATGAAGCGATTGATATCAAATCAGATGAAGAAGTTTCTCCGGAGGAAAAAAGTATTATGAAGGGCGTGATCAAGTTTGGCAATATTGCAGTCAAGCAGATCATGCGGAGTCGACTAGATGTAAGTGGCGTAGAATGGACTACATCTTTTCCGCAATTGATTGAGAAAGTAAAAGAACTTCATTACTCCCGTTTACCCGTTTACAAAGGAAGCTTAGATGAAGTGGTGGGGATACTTTATACCAAAGAGTTGATCCCGCACTTAGATGCGAAAGATGATTTTGACTGGCATACCTTGCTCCGCGCCCCCTATTTTGTACCAGAGCCTAAGCTCATTGAAGATTTATTAAAAGTTTTTCAGCAACGACGAATACACTTTGCGGTGGTGGTAGATGAATTTGGTGGCACCAGCGGTATTGTCACCATGGAAGATATTTTGGAAGAAGTCATCGGCGACATACGCGACGAATTTGATGAGGAAGAAGTTGAAGCGCAACAACTAGACGCAAACACTTATGTCTTTGAAGGTAAAATAATGTTGACCGACCTGTGTCGCACCCTACGATTGCCCACCGATACGTTTGATCAGGTAAAAGGCGAAAGCGATTCTTTGGCCGGGTTATTGTTGGAGCAGGTAGGGGCTTTGCCTGAAAAAAACCAAGTAGTGGTTTGTGGTGATTTTGAATTCAAGGTGTTGGACATACAGCAAAACAGAATTCAACGCGTGCAAGTAAGTATTAAATTTCAATCATAATTTCCCGTATGCGGTATTTTTATTTTTGTGGAATGATTTTACTCGGGGCGTTGCTTTTGTCTTGCAATAGTCCTTACACGGTTGGGAAAAAGAAAGGCTATTACACTATTGCATTTCCTGAAAAAAAATATCAAGTCTTTGATCAACCCGGGTATCCCTACACGTTTGAATATCCAGTATACGCAGCGATAAAAAAAGACTCTACTTTTTTTCAAGACAAAGCAGATGACTGGTGGATCAATATTGATGTTCCACAATTTGGGGGCCGCATTCATATTAGTTATAAACCTATCAATGAGCGCAACCGTTTTGATTCATTAGTAGAAGATGGATTTAAGATGGCTTATCGGCAACATATTAATATGGCTACCGGTATTCAAGATAGTTTGTTCAGTACAGCTTCGGGGTTAAAGGGAATTTATTTCAATTTGGGAGGGAATACCGCCACGGCGAATCAATTTTTTGTGACTGATTCCACCAAAAACTTTTTACGCGGAGCATTGTATTTTGATGCCACTCCCAATGCAGATTCGCTTGGTGTGGTAAATGATTTTTTGAAAAAAGACTTACTCCATTTAATCAATACGCTGCAGTGGAAATCGGCGGCAACTAACTAAAAAGTATGATTGTAATTGATAATGTGCTGATCAGTGATGATGTAATTGAAAAGAAATTTGTGTGTGACTTAAGTCGTTGCAAAGGGGCTTGCTGTGAGGATGGAGACGCTGGCGCACCACTAGAAGAAAATGAAAAAGGAATCATTGATCGCGTGTATGAAACGATTCGTCCTTATTTAACAAAGGCGGCGCAAAAAGAAATTGAAAAAAAAGGTAAATATGTGTGGCACGAGGAGTTTGGCTGGGTTACGCCTACGCTAGAAAGTGATAAAGAGATTTGTGTATATGGGATGCGCGAAAAAGATGGGACTATTCATTGTGCGTTTGAGCGAGCGTACTTGGAGAAAAAGATTGACTGGAAAAAACCGATCAGTTGTCATTTATATCCGATTGTGACGGAGCCCAGTAAATATCAAAAGGTGGAGCATGTTAATTATGATGCGCGTCCAGTGGTATGTGCACCCGCTTGTCAATTGGGTAAAAAATTGAAAGTACCGGTGTACGAGTTTTTGAAAGAACCGATTGTTCGCAAATGGGGAATTGGTTTTTGGGAGGCACTTGATGCTATTGCCAAAGGCACTTGGAAAGAAAAGGAAAAGAATAGTAGCCAATAAATAATTTCTTTTAACTTAACAACGTGAAAGAGACGCAGGAACAATTTTTAGCAAGTAGTACCATTAAAGCGGCTGATCGGGAGCATCGCCGTAAAATCAATTTTAATATTGGGAAGTATAATGCTGTTGTGCCAAAGGGCAAACAGCAATTTATGGATATAGAGTTGGCCCGTGAAAAAGCCAAGAATGCAAAATGGAAAGCAATTGCTACTCTGGATAAACAATTGGAATTATTTGAATCTATCATTACAGCTCGCGGCGCCAAAGTGATTTGGGCGGAAGATGCCACGCAGGCGCAGGAAGCGATTGGTAAAATTTGTAAGGAGAAAAATTGCAAAACCTTGGTGAAGAGCAAGAGTATGGTAACCGAGGAAATTCATTTGAATGATTACTTGACTTCGATAGGAGTAGAGAGTGTAGAAACAGATTTAGGAGAATATATTCAGCAATTAGATGGCGAGCCTCCATATCATATTGTAACGCCGGCTATGCATAAGAGTAAGGAAGATGTGGCAAAACTCTTTGCAGAAAAATTAGGGACGGATCCAAAGGCCACGCCGGAGCAATTGACCTTAAAAGCGCGCGAAGTATTACGAAAAAAATATGTGCAGGCCGAAGTGGGAGTTACGGGTGCTAATTTTATTGTGGCGGATGTGGGTGGAATTGCAGTGACAGAAAACGAAGGGAACGCAAGACTCAGTTGTGCCTGGCCCTCTACACATATTGTGGTAGTGGGGATAGAAAAAGTTATTAGCTCCGTGAGTGAATTGGGTTTATTTTGGCCCTTGCTAGCTACCTATGGGACAGGTCAACGCGTTACGGTTTATAATTCATTAGTGACGGGTCCTCGTCAACCGGGTGAAACCGATGGGCCCGAAGAAATGATTGTGATTTTATTGGACAATGGTCGTACCAATATTTTAGCAGATGAAAGACAGCGGGAAAGTTTGTATTGTATACGCTGCGGCGCTTGTTTAAATGCTTGTCCCATTTATAAAAATATTGGGGGTCACTCTTATGGTGTTACGTATAGTGGTCCGATTGGGTCTGTTATTACGCCGCATCTCCAGGGATTAGACGAGTATAAGCATTTGAGTTATGCTTCTTCGCTTTGCGGAAACTGTACAGCGGTATGTGCTGTAAAAATCAATTTGCATGAGCTATTACTCGAAAACAGAAATCAATCTGTTCGAGAGGAAAAAAATGATTGGAAAGAAAAATTGGCTTGGCAAGGTTGGAAGCAAGCCATGTTATTTAGACCGGCATTGAATATGGCCAATGGAAAAATGAAGAATTGGTTTGTCAATAAAGTTTTTAAAAGTTGGACCACACAACGAGGTCCATTGCAATTTCCGGATCGCACATTCAATCAACGTTGGCGCGATAAGTTTGGCGATACCTGATTATTTACATCCCTTCTGTTTCTGACTGTTCGGGCGCTGTGGTATTTTTAAATGCCTTGTTTACTAGCCATACACCTGATAATGCAATCAGACCTCCTGCTATGATGTAGATGGAAATTTTTTCATCAAATAACCAAACGCCAAGTAGCAACGCGACCACTGGATTTACATACGCATAAATAGAAACTTGTTCAGTAGGTAAGTGTTGGAGCGCATAGAGATAACAGAGAAAAGAAAAAACGGAACCCATTA
>CAYFLE010000109.1:0-2423 GCA_964343645.1 uncultured Chitinophaga sp.
GGGCGCTACCTGCTCTACATAAATCGATTCCCCGGGCACACAGCCCATTTCCATGAGCTTTAAAAAGATTTCGTCGCTCTCAAACTCTTTGATCACCGCTTCCTGGCCTGGCTTTAGCGCGGACAATTTTACCACCATACTCTCAATTAATAATGCAAAGCTATTCTTGTTGACTCGTTTTTCTTTACGAATTTTGATAATTATGCGTTCAAAATCAAAAGTTTGCTTTTTCCCACAAGGACAGCGTTTTTCACTAACTAACAGGGGTCAACTAAAGGCTTTTATAGAAAAACTCCTTATTAAAGAGGGAAAAAAGCCCGGTCAGCTTAATTATATATTCTGTTCGGACAGAGAAATCCAAAAAATCAACCTGTCTTATCTAAAGCACGATTATGCTACTGACATTATCACCTTTGATCTTTCTGAGCAAAAAGAGTTAATGGCTGACATATATATAAGTATAGACCGGGTGCGAGATAACGCAAAAAGCTTGAAAGTTTCCTTTAAAAGCGAATTACACCGGGTTATTTTCCATGGCGCCCTCCATTTATGTGGGTACAAAGACAAAAAACCCGCAGAAATCAAAAAAATGCGGGAACAGGAGAATAGACTTCTTTCCAGCTATGGGATTAGTCTTTAGGGATAGCCCTCCCTTTTCTTTCGAATAGTTCCACGTGGAACATATTTAGTCTGGGGCTGTGGTTTTAAAGCAATTATCTTTGCGGCGTGTTTCAAGAATATGATGTAATTGTTGTGGGCGCAGGCCATGCGGGGTGTGAAGCCGCTGCCGCCGCCGCCAATTTGGGCTCAAAAACCCTGTTGGTAACCATGAATATGCAAACAATCGCCCAAATGAGCTGCAATCCGGCCATGGGCGGCATTGCCAAAGGTCAAATTGTACGAGAAATCGACGCTATGGGGGGTTACTCCGGGATAGTCACAGATCTTTCGACTATTCAGTTCAGAATGTTGAACCGCAGTAAGGGGCCGGCCATGTGGAGTCCCCGCGCTCAAAACGACCGCATGCTCTTTCACTTAAAATGGCGGGAACTACTAGAAAACACGCCCAATCTGGACTTTTACCAAGATACGGTTGGCGAATTGCTGATTAAAGATGGCGTTTGCTTCGGGGTGAAAACCGGGCTCGGCCATGAAATAAAAGGGAAAGCGGTCGTATTAACGAATGGTACTTTTTTAAACGGAATTGTACACATTGGCGAAAAGAACTTTGGCGGAGGAAGAATGGCCGAAAAAGCAGCCACGGGGCTTACAGAACAGCTTGTAAATCAAGGGTTTGAAAGCGACAGGCTAAAAACAGGAACCCCTCCACGGATTGATGGAAGAAGCCTTGACTATTCTAAAATGGAAGAGCAACCCGGTGACGATGAAGTGTCTGGATTTTCGTATTTGGATGTGGAAAAGCCTAAATCACAACGTAGTTGTTGGATCACTTATACCAATGACGAAGTGCACGATATTCTCAAAACGGGTTTTGATCGAAGCCCCATGTTTACAGGCCGAATTGACGGGGTGGGGCCTCGTTATTGCCCCAGTATTGAGGATAAAATCAACAGATTTGCCGAAAGGGACCGGCACCAGCTTTTTGTGGAACCAGAAGGGTGGAACACGGTAGAAATTTATTTGAATGGTTTTTCCACCTCTTTACCAGAGGAAACACAATACGAAGCTCTTCGTAAAATACCTGGTTTTGAAAATGCCAGAATGTTTAGGCCGGGCTATGCAATCGAGTATGATTATTTTCCTCCCACCCAGCTCACATATAGTTTAGAAACCCGTTTGTTGAAGAATTTGTTCTTTGCGGGACAAATAAATGGAACAACCGGATACGAAGAGGCTGCCTGTCAGGGATTGATGGCGGGAATTAATGCACATCAGTCGGCAAAACAAAAAGAGCCGCTCATACTAAAAAGGAGCGAAGCTTATATCGGTGTGCTAATTGATGACTTGGTGAGCAAAGGAACAAAAGAACCCTATCGCATGTTCACCTCGCGCGCCGAGTTTAGAACCTTGTTAAGACAAGACAATGCGGATTTGCGCTTAACCGAATTAAGCTACAAATTAGGTTTGGCTTCGGAAGAAAGAATGAATCGTGTGCGTGAAAAACAAAACAATATTGCTACGATTAAAAAAATATTTGCAGACACATTTATTGAACCCGCAGAAATCAACAGGTGGTTCGAGAAAATAAATACAGCAAGTATTAGCGAAAAACAGAAAGCCCAAAAAATTCTATTGCGCCCTTCTGTTGAAATTGAAGACATGATTGCGTTGCTTCCAAAACTTAGCGCGCAAGTTGCCGGTTTTGATAAAGAGAGTATTTCCCAAGCGGGTATTCAAATCAAGTATGAGGTCTATATTGAAAAAGAAAAAGAATTAGTTCAGCGGATGTCGCAACTAGAAGA